>CAMCJO010000109.1 GCA_945875135.1 uncultured Porphyromonas sp. | reverse complement strand
AGTGTCGCCTATTATGACAAGTCCGCTCCGACACTCACCACCCTACTAGACATCTACCTAAGTCCGCATCTGAGCGAGCTGATACGCACCTGCAACTATCACAGTGTCAACCTCTATGCCGAGGCTCTCCTCCGCAGCACTGGCAATCGCTTTGGTGCCATACAACAGGGCGGATGTATCTCGACAAGCGAAGCGCTACGACAAGAGATGAACTACTGGCGGGAGACTTGCTCCCTCTCGGCTGACGAGCTGGAGCTCTACGACGGCTCTGGGCTATCACCCCGCAGCAAGCTCTCACCCTATGCGCTGACAGCCGCCTTGCGACAAGTCTACCAGCTACCGCTACCTGTCTCAGATCCATTCATCCTCTCCCTGCCTCAAGTGGGTCGTGAGGGCACTGTGCGCAACTTGCTCCCAGCATCGCAGCTCACCGCTTACTTCAAGAGCGGCTCCATACAAAGGGTGCAAAACTATGCAGGCTACGTCAGTTACAACGGCCACACTTACTGCGTCTCCCTCCTCGCCAACGAGATGCGCCATCGAGGCAACACCCGACGCACTATGACGCAAGTATTAAAGGCGCTCTTCCCCAATACCCCCGCGCCAAAAGCCTCTAACTCCTAGCCGATCAAGCCTCCCTCCAAACAGGCTCTCCAAAGAACCCCCACGCAGGAGTTTTCGTTTCCTACGTAGGAAAGGAAACTTTCCAACGCTGGAAAGTTTATTTTCCTCCCTTGGAAATTTATTTTTCCAAGCTTGGAAATCTTTTGGAAACCCTCGCAACAGTCCCATTTTTGCTACCTTTGTGGTAGACATCGGCACTAAGCCGTTAATCATCATAAGAACTCTATGAGTACGCAACAATTCAAACGCACTTTGGTCACTACGGCGCTACCTTACGCCAACGGCCCTGTACATATCGGACACCTAGCAGGAGTCTACGTTCCTGCCGACATATACGTTCGCTACAAGCGCATGAAGGGCGACGAGGTCCTCTTCATCGGCGGTAGTGATGAGCACGGAGTACCTATCGCCATCAAGGCAAAAGCAGAGGGCGTCTCTCCCCAAGAGGTAGTAGATCGCTACCACGCCTTGATCAAAGAGTCTTTCGCTCGCCTAGGCATCGACTTCGACATCTATTCGCGCACCACCTCGGAGACACACGAGAAGACGGCGAGTGCGTTCTTTACCAAGCTCTACGAGTCTGGCAAGCTGATTGAGCAGACCTCGGAGCAGTACTACGACCCTGAGGCTAAGCAATTTCTCGCAGACCGCTACATCACAGGTACCTGTCCGCATTGCCACAACGAGCGTGCCTATGGCGACCAATGCGAGGCGTGCGGTACCTCCCTCTCGGCAACCGATCTGATTGACCCGCATAGCGCTATCTCAGGGGCCAAGCCAGAGCTACGCGAGACGAAGCACTGGTACCTGCCGCTGGGCGACTACGAGAGCTTCCTCCGCGAGTGGATACTGGAGGGGCACAAGGAGTGGAAGCCCAACGTCTACGGTCAGTGCAAGAGCTGGCTGGACCTAGGACTACAGCCACGTGCCGTGACGCGTGACCTAGACTGGGGTATCCCCGTACCGCTCCAAGGAGCTGAGGGCAAGGTGCTATACGTATGGTTTGACGCGCCTATCGGCTACATATCCAATACGAAGGAGCTTCTCCCCGACAGCTGGCGCACCTGGTGGTGTGACCCCGAGACCCGCATGATTCACTTCATCGGCAAGGACAACATTGTCTTCCACTGTATCATCTTCCCCGCCATGCTAAAGGCAGAGGGTTCGTTTAACCTACCAGACAACGTACCGGCGAACGAGTTCCTCAACCTCGAGGGCGACAAAATCTCGACCAGTCGCAACTGGGCGATCTGGCTCCACGAGTACCTTGACGAGATGCCCGGCAAGGAAGACGTGCTGCGCTATGTCTTGACGGCCAATGCACCTGAGACTAAGGACAATGACTTCACATGGCGTGACTACCAAGCACGCAACAATAATGAGTTGGTCGCTATCTACGGCAACTTCGTGAACCGCGCCTTGGTGCTGACGCACAAGTACTTCGACGGCAAGGTGCCTCCGCTGGGTCGTCTCACAGAGATCGACGAGGAGATGCTCCGAGAGGTGGCTGCCATACCAGCAGAGCTGGACGATCAGCTAGAGCACTTCCACTTTAGAGAGGCGCTCAAGACCGCTATGCAGCTAGCCCGCATCGGCAATAAGTACCTCGCAGACACAGAGCCCTGGAAGGTGATCAAGAGCGACCCCGATCGTGTTGCTACCATCCTGCACTTAGCTTTGCAGCTGGTGGCCAACCTGTCGATTGCTTTTGCGCCCTTCACTCCCTTCTCCACACGTCGACTCCTCGCTATGCTACAAGTTGAGGAGGGTGGCTTCGCCTTCTCCCGTTTTGGAGCTACAGATCTACTTCCCGAGGGGCATCAGCTGGGCACGCCCGAGTTGCTCTTTGACAAGATTGAGGACGAGGTGATCCAAGCACAGCTCGACAAGCTCGCTGCGATCAAGAAGCTCAACGAGGAGCAGAACCGTCACCCCGAGGCTCTCCTGGAGGATGTGCCGTTTGACACATTTACCAAGAGCGATATGCGTGCAGGACGTATCCTAGCTTGCGAGAAGGTGCCTAAGGCGGACAAGCTCCTGCGCTTCTCTATCGATGATGGCATGGGCGGACGGACAATCGTCTCGGGTATCGCTCAGTATTACAAGCCGGAGGAGCTGGTTGGCAAGACCATCGCCTTCGTTGCTAACCTCCCTGTGCGCAAGATACGTGGCGTCGAGTCACAAGGTATGATCCTCTCGGTCGAGGACTACAAGACGGGACAGCTACAGGTGGTCACACTGCCTGACACGATAGCTCCTGGTAGCAAACTGGTCTAGCCCCACAGCGACATGCGCATTCCTCTAGTCAACCTCCCCGAAGAACATCTCTACTACCAAGCTGAGCTTGATAGGAGCATCGGGAGAGTTGTCGCCTCGGGCGGCTACATTGGCGGTGAGGAGGTGCGTGCCTTTGAGGCGGAGCTGGCGAACTATCTAGGGCTAGAGCCGTGGAGTGTCATCAGCTGTGGCAATGGGAGCGACGCTCTCCTGCTGGCTCTGGCTGCGCTAGATTTGCCCCGTGGTGGCGAGATAATCGTCGCCACGCACAACTATGTGGCGGCTGCCGAGGCGGTCTGTCATCTAGGGCTCCGACCAGTCTGGGCTGACGTGATGCCCTCGCTGAGTAGCGAGGGGCGTGTCTCCTTTCAGATGAATGGCTCGCCAGACTATCTGGAGTCGCTGCTCACCCCTCGTACGGTGGCACTCATAGCGGTCAACATGTACGGTATGCCCTGCCCGGCGGTAGAGCTATCGCACTTCTGCGAGCGACATCAGATCCCGTGGATTGAGGACAATGCTCAGGGGATGGGTGGCGTAGGCGAGATGGCTTCGGGAGCTTCGAAAGCTACGGAACCGCTAGGCACACGTGCTACGATCGGCACGACGAGCTTTTTCCCGACCAAGCCACTAGGCTGTATGGGCGATGGGGGCGCTGCTTTCGTACCGCATGACCAGCAACTGGCGGAGCGTTTGCGCCAACTGGCCAACCACGGTCAGCACACACGCTACCAGTACGAGCGGTGTGGCTACAATAGCCGTCTCGATGCGCTCCAAGCAGCGGTGCTACGAGTTAAGCTACGTCATCTGGATGTGGCAAACAAACGACGTAGCGCGCTGACCGACCTCTACGATGAGCTACTAGCAGACCTCCCGATGGTGAGGCGTCCGTGGCGTAGCGGGGATCGGCCCGAAGCACTCTACCTCTACACAATCTGCGTACCCTCTGATAAGCGGGACGGACTACTCAACGAATTGCGCACCGCTGGCATCGACGCACGGGTCTACTACCCGCAGATGCTTCACCAGATAGCGGTCTACAACGCCGGCGCGTCTGAGGCTTCCTGCCCCGTAGCGGAGGAGCTCCAGAAGACGATGCTCTCGCTACCGATAGCCCCGACGACCTTCTACTTGCAGGTTAGAGAGATCTGCGAGCGGATCAGACAATTTCTACTATAAAAGCTTCCCTTCCCCATTATGACAGCAAAACACAGCGACCTAGCGACCTCATCGCCTACGCCACTCCACAGCCCCCTCCGCTGGGTCGTCGTGGGGTGTGGACACATCGGCCGCCGACACATGGAGCATATCTCGAAGCATCCGCAGACGCAGTTGGTCGGGATGGTCGACGTGCTCCCCGCTTCGGAGTGCGGCGCTGCGCAGTATGCTGAGGTTCCCTTTTACCCAAGTGTTGAGGAGCTACTGGAGCGTGGAGGAGACACCTTTGATGTGGCATCGATCTGCGTCCCCAATGGGTTGCACTACCCGATTGCTCTAGACCTGATCAAAGCGGGCAAGTCGCTCCTGATCGAGAAGCCCGCCGTGCTACACCCCAACGAGGGCGAGGAGCTGATCGCCCTAGCGAAGGCTCACGGCTGTCACCTATACAGTGTCTTGCAAAACCGCTTTACGCCTGTCTCAGCTTGGCTACACCAGGTGATCGAAGAGAAGCGCCTCGGCAAGCTTTACCAGATCGAGCTGCAGTGTCTCTGGAATCGTGACGAGCGTTACTACCTACCTCGTCGCTGGCATGGCGACCTCAAGCTAGACGGCGGGACGCTCTTCACGCAGTACTCACACTTCCTCGATCTACTGATCTGGTGCTTCGGCATGCCTGAGGTGCAGGGCGGGAGCTTCTACAATTACAATCACCAGACGATGGTAGACTTTGAGGACTCGGGCGTGGTGCAGCTCACCTTCCCGCAAGATACGACGGGCCTGCTGACCTACTCGACAGCAGTCTACGGGACCAACTGCGGGGTGCGCCTCACGGTGCTAGGCGAGCGTGGGTGCATCGTCCTTGATGGTCCCTTTATGAACAAACTAACGCACTGCGTCATCAACGGCTACGACCGCCCCGACCTGGGCGAGAGCGAGCCTGGCAACGCCTACGGGGCCTATAGCGGCTCCGCGCAAAACCATCACTTCGTCATCGACCACACGGCGCGCGCTCTGCTGGGAGATCCGACCGCTCAGGCGGTGGAGATAGAGGATGCCCTGCGTGTCGTGCGCCTCATTCGCAATATCTACCAGTACAACCCTTACCTGTCCTAAGAAAGCCCCTCACGTTATGATCAAACTTCAGTATCGCACCCTACTCTATTGTCTCGCTACGCTCCTCCTGCTGGGGAGCTTCGCTAGTTGCAAGAAGGCGGAGCGAGAGACTCACACAATTCGTATCCTACATACGACCGATGTGCACGGCAACATACTAGGCTACGACTTTGTCCAGGATAGCTGCACGCCTAGCGGACTGGCGCGGGTCTCTACTTATGTGGCTCAAGTGAGGAAAGAGTACCCGACGAGCACGCTGCTCTTCGACGGAGGCGATGTGCTACAGGGCAATGCCGCGGTCTACTACTCCAACTTCGTCGACACAGTGCGCACGCACTTCGTCTCTGACGCTATGACGCTGCTGGGCTACGACGCAGCCGTCGTGGGGAACCATGATCTAGAGGCTACGCCGAGCGTCTACCACCGCTGGCAACGCGACATGGCGACACCGCTACTAGCCGCCAACATCATACACAGCGACGGGCCCCTAAAGGGCAAGCCTTACTACTCGCCTTACAGCGTCCACACGGTCGACGGGGTCAAGGTAGCCGTTCTCGGGCTGATTACTCCATCCGTGCCAGAGTGGATTCCCCAGTCCTCTTACGAGGGGATGACCTTTGCCGACCCGATCGCCACCGCACATGAGTGGATCCCTACGATCCAAGAGCATGTCCATCCCGACCTGCTCATAGTCCTAATGCACTCGGGGCTAGGCGATGGACAGGGAAAGGAAGACGTTGCCCTCCAGATGGCTCGTACGGTCTCTGGCATTGAACTGATCCTCTACGGACACGATCATCAGGCTAATCAGACAACCGTGCAGAGTCCGTCAGGCTCTCCCGTCCTGCTGATCAATCCTGGGAGCCATGCGAGAAACGTGGCGGACGTAACCGTCTCCATCACCAAGCAAGGTGACAAAGTGGTCGACAAAAAGATCCAGGGAGAGATAGTCCCCATGGCTTCCGTACCAGTAGACTCCGCTTTCGTCAGTTATTTTTCAGACTTTGCAGACACGGTGCGCAGCTTTATCGCCGAGCCTATCACACAACTTACAGAGCCTCTAGTAGGCGTGGACGCGCTCTTCGGGCCTTCGGCCTATATCTCTCTGCTTCACCAGCTACAGTTAGACTTGAGCGAGGCAGACATCTCCTTCTCCGCACCGCATCGTCTCTCTCTGTCTCAGCGAGCTGACACGCTACGGGTACGAAACTTCTTCGACATCTACCCTTATGAGAACTATCTCTACAAGCTGCGCCTCTCAGGGCAAGAGATCCTGGGCTACCTAGAGTACTCTTACGGCTTGTGGTGCGGTCCCGATGCCAACACGGGCGAGCATCTGCTCTATCTGAAGGATCAAGCTGCCGAGCAACGCTTTCCAACGGTCAATCCGACCTTTAACTTCAGCGCAGCGGCGGGTATCGACTACACGGTGGATCTGCGCAAAGCTCAAGGCGAGCGGGTGACCATCGAGCAGCTGTCTGACGGACGCCCCTTCTCTCCCGACAGCGTCTACACGGTGGCGGTCAACTCTTACCGAGCTATCGGTGGCGGTGGGCATCTGACGCAAGGTGCTGGTCTTTCGCCCGAAGAGCTACGCCAACGCGTCGTCTGGGTTTCGCCTCACGACCTACGCTATCACCTCATCGAGTGGGCAAGGAAGCACCAGCCACTCACACCGCCTCGCTACAACAACTGGGCCTTCATACCTAAGGAGCAAGCTGCGCCAGCGGTGGCACGCGATCGTCGCATCATCGAGGAGAGCCTTAATAAGTAAAGCGGGCGCAACCCAATGCCCCCGCCTGACCCTCAGCTAGACTATGACCTGGGTTGACCTCCTGCTCTTACTGATCTTAGCTGGTGGCATCACCACCTTCGGCCGTAAGCGACTGCGCAAGCACAACCCGGTCTACAAAGGCGTAGAGCGTGACTTCGCCGCGCATTGTGCGCTCAGCATAGAGGAGTCCCCGCTCCTGCAGCTTAGCACAGCACCCGAGGGTGCCACGCCCCGCTACCTAGTGGTAGACACCGAGACCGTATGCTATCTGCACGACACGCTCGATGAGACACAGCTCTCCGCCATCGACACACC
>CAMCJO010000108.1 GCA_945875135.1 uncultured Porphyromonas sp. | reverse complement strand
ATGGTTGAGCCCCCTTGGTATGCCCTTTCTGACTTTTATCGGACAGCAATAATTTTTTATCCCCTACGTGGAGATTTTCGATTTGCTCCGTGGAGACTCTAGGAGAGTGTCGACTTTTGCAACAGTTTCTCTAGACGATCATCTTGGAAGTAAGCGAGGCATCTACACCGCAACGTGTAGACGCCTCGCCTTGTGTGTTTGTGTGGGGTTATAGATGCCTATCTTGCAGAGACGATAACCTTGACGCTATAGTCCTTATTGCCTAGTCGATAGACGAGTAGATAGTTGCCACTAGTTAGGGGAAGTGCGGTGCGACCAGCTAGTAGCGTGCCTCGGTAGTGGCACACCCCCGAGAGATCGTAGAGTACATAGGGGAGAGTCTCTTGAGTAGTCAGCGAGAGACCCTCGCTATCTGATACTATTTGTAGCGGGTGGGCGCTGACGATAGGAGAGCAGACACCTGTGCCTTGAGTGATAACGACAGGCTCCGTCTGATACGCTTTGTCACCAGTAAAGGCGGGGAAAGCTGGGGTTGTGATGGTGAAGAAGACCCCGTCAGCATGTGGAGCCAGTATCTGGAAGACTCCTTCGCGGAGTACCTTGTAGTCGCGGCCCTCTTGTAGCTGCGTCTTGCTCTTGGCATCAAAGCAGGCATAGACCGAAGCGATAGGACCAGCTAGCACACCTTGTAGCTGTGTGAGGTGTGATAGATCTATCGCATCATCTGTACTGTAGGATGCTTTGCTCCAGCTCATAGGCGCTTGTGGAGCATAGACATATGCTGGTCCATCGATAGCCAGTGTGGGTAGCTTGTCTAGGGAGAGCTTATTGGCGCTACAGTAGAGTGTCGTAATCCTTGTGGACTGAGATAGGTCTAGTTCGGTGAGCAGATTGCTCGTCACATTGAGTGTCTCAAGGTTCGGGGCGTGGAGGACTAGCTCGGTGAGCTGATTCTTGTCTACTTGAAGCTCCGTGAGAGCAGTCAACTTAGCGGTCTCGACCTTCTCCAATTTATTGTTTGTGAGGAGTAGACGCTGTAGCTTGGTTAGGTCTGCTACATTGAGCTGAGACGATCCCGTATTGGTTAGGTCTAGCACCTCTAGGTTAGTACAGATCTCCACGGGCAGATTAGCACACTGAGTATTGTATGCTAAGAGATGTGTGAGACCTGGAGTCTGTGCTAGGTCGAGGGTCTTGAGCTTGGGCAGGTTGCTCACGTTGAGCCAGCGTAGAGAGCCTAGTCCTGTGAGGCCGACCTGCTCTAGCTTCTCATTCCCATCTAGGTAAAGCTCCTCTAGGTTAGATGCTTTGGATAGGTCTATGCTAGAGAGTTGCTGATACTTAAGCGTCAGTCGCTTCAGCTGTGGGCAGTCGGTTAGCTCTACCTCTGAGATACCAGTATCCTGAGCTGCAAAGGAGTACATCTGGTCACAAATGATCTCCATCTTCATCTGCTTAGAGTCAGCGACCTTGTCTGTATCTATAAGATGAGCAAAGCGTGCGATGCCGTACTCATCATCGCCTGTTGCTTGGAGCGTGACGCCATCAGCTGTTCGTACAGAGACTGTCCCGTTAGGAGTCGTCTTTACGGAGAAGTTTTGCTTAGCCTGTGAAGTGTAGTAGGTAAAGTTTGCAGTTACAACAGGCTCTGTGATGGCGATGTTCGTCGTCTTATAGCTACTCTTGCCCGTAAACTTGGGGAAAGCTTTGCTCTTAACTAGACAGTAGACAGAGTCGGCAAAAGGACGTAGGAAAGCAAATTGCCCAGCGCCCTTTGTCTCGTAGTCAGTGCCCTCAGAGAGGAGATTGCCCGCATTGTCGTACCAGCTAAACGTAGAGGCGGCAGGTTGTGCTAGCACACCCTGTACGGAAGCTATCGCAGAGAGATCTAGCACCTCGCCCTGAGCAATCGTCTGGGGCAACTGGTGCCTTGCCTGCGGAGCGTATATATAGGCAGATATGACGGACCCCTTCGCTGGTAGTTTGTCTAGAGTGAAGTTGTTGTCATTGCAATAGAATGCTCCGATCTTTGTGACCTGTGAGAGGTCTATAGAGGAGAGACGGTTGTGCTCTACGTTTAGCTCGTCAAAGGTGGTCGAGGAGAGCGTTAGCTCGGTAAGCTGATTGTTGCCTACTCGTAGTGTAGAGATAGCGGTTAGCCCTGTGAGGTCTATGCTGGTGAGCTTATTGTCCGAGAGATCTAGTGTGCGGAGCTTCGTCAGTCCGGTGAGTGTCACCTGCGAGAGACCTATGCTCGCTAGGTCTAGCTCTTCGAGAGCGGGGTAGGCAGTGAGTGTCAAGGTGCTTACAGCCGTATTGGGTAGCTGTAATGACTTAAGCTGTGGAGCTGTCGTAGGTAGCGTTAGCGAGGTTAGCTTGCTACATCTACCTAGATTGACCGAGGTCAGGCTAGATAGCTGTGAAAGGTCTAGAGCTGTCAGCTCGCTCTCGAAGCGTAGCGTCAGCTCTTGTAGAGGAAGCTCACGCATGAATGTGCATGCGGTCAGTCCGGTCCCTTGCGTTGTCAAGCGAATAGCTTTAGGGGCAGAGATGAGTATGCGCTTCTCATCGGCTACTTTGCTTGGGTCTATCGTATGAGTGAAGGCTAGGGTCAGGGCTCCGTCAGCTCCTACCTTGGTCTCCTGGAAGCCATCGGGGTAGTGTACCGTGACGGCATCATCCTTGGCTCCTACTGTGATGGAGAAGGCAGCACTTGTAGCCACTGTCATGGATAGATCAGCCTCAAAGGGCGTTGGTATCGGTAGGATCGTCTGAAATGCCCAAGTAGTGTTACTCTGCTTGAAAGCTTCTACAAGCTCCGGCTTCACGTAGAGTGTGCACTGAGCATAGATCTCGCTACTAGTTAGCTCTTGTCCCCAGCCTGCGATGGTTGGGACCACAGCTGTGGGGCAGATAAGCTTCTTCAGAGCGTTAAGCCCAAAAAGAGTTCCGTCGGTAATCTTCGTAATAGAAGAGGGGAGGATCAGCTCTTGCAGGCTTTTCATCTTGCCGTTTAATCCTATGGGAAAGCAGTCTGCCGATGACCTGTTATCGGGGTCATATGGATCAAAGTACTCCTTAAAAGCGACCACCTCTAGGTCTAGTCGTAAGAGATCGGGCAAAGCTTTGGCAATGGCTACAAGGTCGGATGCGTCCATAACGCCTTTAATGGTTAGATCCGTTACGCCCTCTAGTCCTGTGAGCTTGCTACTGAGCGAGCCAGCCTTGTCGTTGACTATCGTCTGGCTACTCTGCGCTGTCAGCGTGCCCGTCATAGCTCCTATTAGGGAGAGCCATACGAGTAGTGTGTAAATAACTCTATGTCGGTTCATAGTAAATAGGGGGTTATTGGTTATGGTATCAGCAATTTGTGTGGTTTATTGCATCCACTATGTACTACTAGATAGATCCCAGCAGCGAGTGGGTATGTCACCTCCTCTTGAGGACGTATCGTAGTCTGATGTAAGAGTATCCCTTGAGTAGTATAGATGGATAGCGTCTCACCTTGATGCGTAGATAGTGTCAAGCCTTGAGCTCCATAGGAGTACTGTAGCGTGCATGTATCACTCTTTCCTATAGTTGGAGTAATGCTGGTATCTAGCTGTACTCTCATAGCACTAGAGCGAGGAGAGAGCAGTAGCATATCATCTACTAGCCGGTAAGCGATGACTTCGTACTCGTAGACTTTGTCTTGGGGCAGATCCTTCAGTGTGTAGTAGTTTGTCTGACCTGACTTGATAGGTAGCATATTGTTGAGAAGGGTGCGGTACTCAGCTCCTGCTTTCAGTTCTTGCTCTACAGAGATCTCATCTAGAAAGAATATCTCTCCAGCCGAAGTGTAGAAGCGTATCGCTGTCGAGTCACTCCCTCCCGATAGGTCAAAAGTATGCTCTTGCAGACCCGTGTCGGTAAAGGATAAGATGATGCGCTGGTCCTTCTCTTCCCCATATTTAATGATGAGGTCTGTATTCTTTTTAGCCCACGCAGATAAGGTCAGTCTGAAGTTGCCTTCATTATGGGATAAGGAGAGTGTAGGAGTCTGCAAAGAGCTGCCCCATCCCCAGCACCCGAGCATACCGTCTGCTAGACGTACTCTCTTGCCTAGCCATCCAGGCAAGTCTGTGTAGTTGTCTAGTATTAGAGCATCGTCAGGCACTTCTTCAGGAGCATCAGGCGTTGCTGGAGTCTCATAGCGACTGAAGGTGTCGTGTAGGAGTGTAGCCAAGCCAGTCTGAGCTACCGTAGTGACAGTGTAGTTGTAGAGGAGGTAGCCATCAGCTTTAGGTACGACTTGCCAGCGAGCTGTATAGCTCTCTTTGTGTAGATCCTCTGACGAGGGATGTGTCAGTTGCGGAGTCAGTAAGTCACTCACCCACACCTCTTGAGAAGGTGTCGAGCTGATCTGCCCCTGCTGGCTAGAGACGGTATAGTAGTAGTCTTTGTTAGGATCTATGCCAGTGACTGCTAGGTGCGTCTCAGTCGTGTGATGGCCTTGCAGGTGATAGACCTTTTGCCCCTCATAGATTGTTGTAATCTCTTGTAGCCTTAAGTCTCCGCCACCCTTGACAAAGGTGAGCTTGACTCTTGTCGTGAGATAGGGAAGGTAGCTCTTGAGCGATAGGTACTTGCCTCCAGTTAACTTGTCTAGCGTAACCCTTCCGAGATCACGCCACTCTCCTTGTGCAAGAGCAGATATAGCTATAGCCCCTTTACTATCACTAGAGGCTGCGGGCAGACCATACAAGGCTAAGTCTTTTATGATGCGCTCTCCTTCGGGTGTGAGCCAAGAGTCCCCAGTTTTAGTCCACGTTAGCGGGTCTGATGCTGGATGCGCTATGACGGTGTCTTGTTGGGAACTCTCTTTAGTGTAAACGTCTACTAGATACCCTGTAGCATCAGTCGTCGGAGACCACTCTGCTGTAAAAGAGGTCGCAGTAAAGTCTCTATAGAAGACCTTCTCGGGTGGTGCTAGTAGGGCTTTGCGGTAGATCTTTATATCATCAATGAGGATAGAAGCAAGCTCTTCGGTAGAGAACTGAATATAGCTATTGTACTCTGCCTCTGGGCGCATTATTCGCAAGGTCGTCGTAATCGTCTGCCATTGATCAGAGAGAGAGGCTGTGTAGCCTCCGAGGTTTTGAGTAAGGCGAGCCACGTTGATATGTAGCTTACCCTGAGAAGCCGTATGTACCTTAGCCCTCAAAGTGATTGTAATCTCTCCGTAGAGGTTGGTACGTGGCGTGTTTAGATATCCATCTAGAGACCCGTCCACCTCATCATAGTAAGGAGCTATCAGGCAACTACCTCCTGCCGAGTAGATGCCAGCACCACTCCAACCTGGTTGCTGGGTGAGCGCATCAGCAATCATCCCAGTACTACTGCTCGTCAAGTCTTTCGTGTCAGGCGTTTCATCGCTTCCCTTGGTAAATAGAGCAAAGGTCTCACTAATCACTAGAGTCCCTGAGCCACTCTCCTCTTGAGCTCGCAAGGCTCCGCACGAAGAGCTGGCTGTATAGAGGAGTAGCAGTAGATAGTATATATGCTTTGCTTGAATCATAGTATAATTTGTTCGGTCTGGGAGCCGAGACTTGAGGTGCTACTGAGGAAGTATATGCCTGCTGTGGGGAGGGCGAGCTGTGCGGTGGCATGAGGTGCTAGCTCTAGCGTGGTAATGCGTACTCCGTCAGTGCTGTAGAGCGCTACTCGCATAGCTACTGTGCTCTGGCTCTTGATATGTAGTATACCATCGTGCTGATAGCTCCAAGTGAGTTGTGTGGTCTGCTGCTCAAGTGATGCGATAGCTCGAGGCTCTTCTCCAGTCAGATCGTCACCATGTAGGATGAGCTGCCAGTAGGGAGCGCTCATATACTTTTTCATAGCTGCTGGGTAGACATGTAGACGTACGGAGGGAAGGTCAAGACCTATGAGCGACTCCTCTGTGAGGACGGGTGGCTCTATAGCGTAGCTGGAGATGTCCTTGAGACCCTTGCACCCGCTGAGCACGAAGGCCCCCATACCGAGGAGTGTCGAGGGCAGACGTAGAGAGCTAATCTTGTGACACCCTGCGAGTGCATAGTCTGATACGTATTTGGTTTCATAAGAGACAATTGCCTCGCCCTCCGCTTCTGAGGGATGTGCCATAAAGACTATCTGCTCGCCATCGGAGGTGCTCGCTTTGTAGTAGAGCGAACCCTCCTCAAGCCAATACTTCTCATTACCAGAGAAGGTAAATTGACGCATCCCGTTGTTTACAAGAGCAGCAATGCCAATGCGTTTGATCGTCTGTGGAATGGTGATCCCAGCGACTTCGGGACACTCGTAGAAGGCGTAGTGGTAGATAGTCTCTGTCTCTGCTGGCACTTTGTAGTTTTCGCTTTTGAGCTTGGCGGGAGCCTCAAAGAGAGTCTTCAGGTCGGCAGAGTAGAGTATGCCATCACGAGAGCGCAGATGCTTGCTCCCAGTAGCGACGGAGATTGCTGTGAGTTCAGGACAGCGACGGAAGAGCTTAGCACCGACACGCTCTAGGCTGGCTGGTAGGGTGACTGTCTCGAGATTTTCACAACGCATGAAAGCACTGTCAGCAATCGAGCGCACTCCCTCGGGGATTGTTAGGGTGAGCAGTCCGAGGTTCTTGTAAAATGCTTTTGTCGCTATGGAGTCAAGTGTGGTGGGGAGTGTGACCTGCATTAGGTTTTCACACCCAGCTAATGCGTTCTCTGCGATGACCTTCATCCCCTCGGGTAGGCGCATTTTGCGCAGTGATGTACAGCCTTGGAAGCAGTACTTGGGGAGCGTGTCGAGGGTCGTGGGGAGTGTGACCTGCTTGAGCGATTCGTTGAGCCAGAAGGTGCGTGCACCCATCCGCTGGAGACCCTCGGGGAGTGCTATCTCGACCAATTTAGGACAGTCGCCAAAAACGTCATCTCCGATGCGTTCTAGCTTGGAGTCTGGAGCAAAGGTTATGCGCTCGAGGGTCATACAGTTTTGGAAAGCTGCGTTGCCTATCTCTTTGACATTTTTGCCGATCACAACTTCAGTAACGGACGAAGAGAAGAATGCGAAGTTGTCAATCTTGGACACTTCGTCAGGTACGACATATCGACCCGAGAGGCTCATACAGCCAGATAATACGCCATCCTCAATGGTCTGAGCTGAGATAGAGAGTGGTAGGAGCAAAAGCCCAATGAGTGCGAGTAGGCAGTAGTGTTTCATAAGCAATTGGGGTTATAGGTAAAAATCTTGAACGCTAACAAAGGTAAGCTTTTTCGATTACTTGACACTGTCCTCTTTACAAACACTGTCGCCACAGCCTGAAGCATCGGAAACGCTCTGTCGGAAA
>CAMCJO010000107.1 GCA_945875135.1 uncultured Porphyromonas sp. | reverse complement strand
TGCAAAAGCTCCTTAATAACAGACCTCGCAAGAAACTCAACTTCCTAACTCCTGGGCAGCTTTTTTATCAGAAGCTCGACGAAACCAATTCAGTTGCATTTGATAGTTGAATCTACGCAGGGGCGCGCGATTGGGTTATGTGACTTATTTTTATTACCTTTGAAGAGCTTACGGCAGAGACGTGTGGCAGATGAAGTGCGTCTCAAACTTCTTTACTGAAGAGCCAAGCGATAGATAAGTGTCTAACTTACTTTTTACACAATATGAATCAGAAGCAATTAGAACAGATGAAAAGCGGTCGTGGCTTCGTCGGAGCGCTCGACCAGAGTGGTGGCTCAACGCCCAAGGCTCTGAAGGCTTACGGCCTAACGGAGGATGCCTGGAAGAATGAGGAGGAGATGTTTGACCTGATCCACCAGATGCGTACACGTATGATCAAGAGCCCCGCCTTTGCTACGGGCAAGCTCGTGGGTGTGATCCTCTTCGAGCGCACCATGCGTGCTCAGATCGACGGCATGAATACGGCGGACTATCTCTGGGAGAAGCTACACATCGTCCCCTTCCTCAAGGTCGATAAGGGTCTGCAGGAGCTAAAGGATGGCGTACAGCTGATGAAGCCATTCCCAGGACTCGATGATCTGCTCAAGGATGCGACCAAGTATCATATCTTCGGCACCAAGATGCGTAGTGTCATCAAGGAGGCTAATGAGAAGGGTATCAAGGCTATCGTCGATCAGCAGTTTGAGTGGGGTAAGCAGATCCTAGCTCATGATCTCGTGCCTATCCTAGAGCCTGAGGTGGACATACACTGCCCCGACAAGGCTGAGGCAGAGCAGATCCTCAAGCGTGAGCTACTCGCATACCTAGACAAGCTGGATCGCCCTGTCATGCTCAAGATCACGCTCCCCACGGAGGATAATCTCTACAAGGAGGTCATCGAGCATCCTAATATGCTTCGTGTAGTGGCTCTATCGGGTGGTTATAGCCGTGAGCACGCTAATGAGCTACTCGCTCGCAATAAGGGCGTGATCGCATCCTTCTCTCGTGCACTGGCTGAGGGCCTCACGGCACAGCAGAGCGATGAGGAGTTCAACGCTACGATCGAGAAGTCGGTCGATGACGTCTATCAGGCTTCTATCGAGTAAACCTACTATAGATACGTAAAAAGAGGAGCTATCGCCCGATGGGTGGTAGCTCCTCTTTTGATTGGATTGGCTTAGATTATACCGAGCGTGTCGCTATGGGCAACGCGCTCCATACCGTATCGTGAGATGAAGATGTCTAGTCTCGCTTCACAACGGCTCGAATCGGCTCAGAGACTTCTTAGAAGCGCTTCTCGCGGCGAGGACGATCCTCAGCCTCACGAATGAGGAGACGACGCCCCTCAAACTCCTGCTCGCTAAGTGCCTCGATAGCACGACGAGCATCCTCGTCTGCCATGTCGGCAAAGCCGAACCCGCGTGAACGCCCAGTGGCGCGATCCATGACGACACGAGCGTTGGAGACCTCTCCAAACTCGCCGAGTAGTTGCTCCAAGTCGTTCTCACGAACTCGGTAGCTCAAGTTGCCTAAATATAGGGTCATAAAAGGGAAAAGGGAAAAATGGAAAATAATTAGTGAAGCATTGGGGAGAGAGAGACACCTCACGAGTGTGATACAGATCTCAAACTGTCTGATTTGCTACCGTACTGCCATCTATTGTCACGGCGATGTTGTGTCGTCATCACATAGCGGGCGAGAAAGGGCGACTATCTAAATTCTTAATGTGTGCCATAGCCGTCGATGCTTTTCTCCGTTTGCTGAGTGCAAATGTAAGTATAATTATTGACGTGACAACATTTTTGAGATTATTCCCCAGCTACACTCTCTAATTTGTATTACCTTTGTAACGCTTCACTTGAGGCTGCAGTGCTTGTGCGACAGCCTTCGTTTACCATATAGAGGAGATAGATATGCCGATACCTTTTGACCCTTACGCTGACTACAGCCCGTACCTGCGCCATCCAGTCTTTGCGCTGGTGGGGCGTGTGGCGGATACGCTCGATCTGGAGACCTATGTGGTCGGTGGATGGGTTCGTGACCTTTTCTTACAGCGTCCTAGCAATGATATAGACATCGTCTGCGTGGGCAGTGGCATTACCTTAGCTAAAGCGGTAGCTCGGGAGATAGGGCCGAAGTGCCAGGTGCATGTCTTTGCGAACTTTGGTACGGCGCAGTTACGCTACAAGGGCGTGGAGGTGGAGTTCGTCGGAGCGCGTCGTGAGAGCTACCAGCGGGATAGTCGCAAGCCTATCGTCGAGGATGGTACGCTCGAAGATGATCAGGAGCGGCGAGACTTCACGATCAATGCGATGGCTATCTCGCTCAACGAACGCACCTATGGCGAGCTGGTAGACCCCTTCTACGGACTGGAGGATCTGCAGGACTATATGATCCGTACGCCGGTCGATCCGCAGGTCACCTTTGATGATGATCCGCTGCGTATGATGCGTGCTGTGCGCTTTGCTTCGCAACTGGGCTTCTTCATCGATGATGCGGTCTTTGACGCTATTGTGAAGCTCCGTGAGCGCATCAAGATAGTCTCTGCGGAGCGTATCATCGTGGAGCTAAACAAAATCATGCTCTCACCGCGTCCCAGTGTGGGGCTCTCCCTGATGGAGCAGACGGGTCTGCTGGAGCTCATCCTCCCGGAGGTGCAGCTGCTGCGAGGCACCGAGACGGTGGTGGGCGTGGGGCACAAGGATAATCTAGCGCACACCTATCAGGTGGTCGACCAGTTGGCCGCTAAGAGCGACAACCTCTACCTTCGCTGGGCGGCTCTGCTACACGACATTGCGAAGCCCAAGACCAAGCGCTGGGATGCGAAGCAGGGGTGGACCTTTCACAACCATAACTATATAGGTGCTAAGATGGTGCCACGTATGTTTCGCCGCCTCAAGCTCCCGCTGGACAGTCACATGCAGTATGTCGCTAAGTTGGTCGACCTGCACATGCGTCCCTCTTCGCTCGTCGATGAGGGGGTGACCGACTCGGCGATACGTCGTCTGCTCTTTGACGCGGGCGATGATATAGAGGACTTGATGACGCTGGTGGAGAGCGACGTGACGAGCAAGAACCCCAAGCGCGTACAGCAGGTCCTAGACAACTATCAGCTGATACGACGCAAGCTCCAAGAGGTGGAGGAGAAGGATCGCATTCGCAACTTCGCACCCCCGATCGATGGTGACGAGATCATGCGTCTCTTTGGCATCCCGCCCTCACAGATCGTGGGGACGCTTAAGGAGCGGATCAAAAACGCGATCCTCGACGGTGAGATACCCAACGAATATGAGCCAGCTCGTGAGCTACTGCTCAAGGAGGCTGCTGAGCGTGGACTCAAGCCACAAGAGGGTGAGTCCGCACAACCGACTAATGACTGAAAGATAAAAAGAACTATGACAGATCAGACGAAGATAGCCGAAGAGCTAGCTGAGCCACATCACTTTGGTTCACACAATATCTATATGCCCACGGCTCCCGTGGGGCACTTCCTCCCTTATTACCCGTGGCGCACGCTCTACGAGCAGCTGCCCTTCGAGGGGGCTTACCCACAGCTTCTCTATACAAATAGTCAGGCTGACGCACTCTTTGAGGCACTCTCGCTACGCCTTGCCGAGCTGGTGGCGGACGAAAATTTTTGTATGGAGGTGTCGCTGCAGTACCCTATGG
The DNA here is from genome assembly GCA_945875135.1 of uncultured Porphyromonas sp. Classification (GTDB taxonomy): domain Bacteria; phylum Bacteroidota; class Bacteroidia; order Bacteroidales; family Porphyromonadaceae; genus Porphyromonas. The sequence goes on along the minus strand of CAMCJO010000107.1, from coordinate 3,656 downwards.
GCATACCCGTAGAGGAGGTGCGTGAGGGTTACCTGGCACTCATTGTGACAGACCCCAGCTTGGATCAAAGGCTCGAGGGCTTGCCCGTGGAGGTGCCACGCGAGCTGTGGCTCGATATGCTGGCGATGAGCTTGATACATTACATCTTACAGACGGAGATTGCCCCCGAAGAGCAGGTCGAGGTTGCCTTAGTCGAGATGCCCCACGAGGGTACCGAGGAGGAGAGCGAAGAGGTACGTCCTCTCTGGGTCAAGCAGTGGGAGCATACGCAGGAGATGATCCGCAAGAGCGACGGTGCTCACCGCTATCGCTACGGCTTTAGCCTCACCTTAGCGAGTCGCACGCCCAGCAACGTCGAGTAGCGTGCTTTTTTTATCTACCTTTGTATCCAAATAGATAACCGAGGGAGGCTGCCTCACGGCGCAAGGGCCTCCGATAAGATATAGACGCAATGAACAAGACTCCACTAGAGGATGCAGCTAGCAATGGCGCAGAGAGCACGGGACTAAACTTTATAGAGCAGGTTGTCGTAGCGGACATCCAGAGCGGTAAGTACGATGGACGTGTGCAGACACGCTTCCCACCAGAGCCTAATGGCTACCTACACATAGGTCACGCCAAGGCTATCTGCATCGACTTCGGCATTGCTCAGAAGTATGGGGGCGTGTGCAATCTACGCTTTGACGATACCAATCCGATCAAAGAGGATGTGGAGTACGTAGACGCTATCCGTGAGGACATCCACTGGCTCGGCTTCGAGTGGGGCAAGGAGTGCTACGCTTCGGACTACTTCCCACAGCTTTACGCCTTTGCCGAGCGTCTCATCATGACAGGGCATGCTTATGTCGACGAGCAGAGTGCTGAGGAGATTGCCCAGCAGAAGGGTACGCCTACGACCCCTGGTATCAATAGCCCCTATCGTGATCGTCCTGCTGAGGAGAGCTTGGACCTCTTCCACCGTATGAATGCGGGCGAATTCCCCGAGGGTGCTATGACGCTCCGTGCGAAGATTGATATGGCTTCGGACGATATGCACTTCCGCGACCCGATCATCTACCGCATCATCAAGCGTCCGCATCACCGCACAGGTACAGAGTGGCAGGTCTATCCTATGTACGACTTTGCGCATGGGCAGAGCGACTACTTCGAGGGTGTGACTCACTCGATCTGTACCTTGGAGTTCGTACCGCATCGTCCGCTCTACAACTATCTTGTGGAGCTCCTGATGCCTGAGGGGACCACTTACAGACCCTATCAGTTTGAGTTCAACCGCCTCAACCTCACCTACACGATGATGAGCAAGCGCAAGCTCCTCAGCCTCGTGCAGCAGGGACTAGTCACAGGCTGGGATGACCCACGCATGCCGACCCTCTGCGGTCTGCGTCGCAGGGGCTACACGCCGCAGTCGATCCGTGACTTCGTCAGCATGATCGGCTACACCCGCTATGAGGGCACGATAGATCTTTCGCTCCTAGAGCATGCCGTGCGCAATGATCTCAACAAGCACGCAGCACGTGTTTCGGCTGTCCTAGACCCAGTCAAGCTCATCCTGACCAACCTCCCCGAGGGTCACGACGAGGCGCTAGAGATGGTCAATAACCCTGAGGATCTATCGGAGGGTACGCATATCCAGCACCTTACGCGTGAGCTCTGGATCGATCGGAGCGACTTTATGGAGGAGGCTCCTAAGAAGTATTATCGTCTTACGCCTGGTGGCTTGGACGTGCGCCTACGTGGTGGCTACATCATCAAGTGTACTGGTTGCGAAAAGGATGCCGAGGGCAATGTGACAGCCGTCCTTGCCGAAGTTTACCTAGACAGCAAAACAGGCATGGAGGGTAGCAACCGCAAGGTCAAGGCTACCATACACTGGGTCTCTACGGTCTACGCACTAGATGCTGAGGTACGTCTCTACGACCGACTCTTCCTAGAGGAAGACCCCTCAGGTATCCCGGCTGAGGAGCTCAAAGACCACCTCAACCCCGACTCGCTCATCGTGCAGCACGCCTTTGTCGAGGAGTGCCTACGAGACGCTCAGGTGGGAGACCACTTGCAGTTCCAGAGAGTCGGCTACTTTACGGTCGATCCTGACAGTCGTCCCGATGCGCTAGTCTTCAACCGCACCGTATCGCTCAAAGATCGTCGCTAGAGAGCTTCCTCGCTTAGAAAAGTATGCTGGAACAACTGACACTCTGGTTCTTTGACCACTTGAACTACTGGACGGTTTTCCTCTTGATGACCATCGAGAGTTCGTTTATCCCCTTTCCTAGTGAGGTGGTCGTACCACCTGCAGCCTTTCTGGCCGCCACGGGTGATCAGATGAGCGTGGTCGGTGTGCTCTTCTTTGCCACTTGTGGAGCGATTGTGGGGGCGCTCATCAACTATTACTTAGCCATGTGGCTGGGGCGTCCTATCGTCTACCGCTTTGCCGGCAGTAGAGTGGGGCGTATGCTCCTGCTGAGTCCTGAGAAGCTCGACCGCGCCAACGACTACTTCGTTCGCAAGGGAGCTGTCTCCACTTTCGTGGGTCGCTTGGTGCCTGGCATTCGTCAGCTCATCTCTATTCCCGCTGGTTTAGCCCGCATGCCGCTGGGTGCCTTTGTGGGTTATACGGCTCTAGGGGCTGGTGCTTGGAATGCGATCCTCGCGCTCATCGGCGTGCTCCTGTCGCGTGTCCCTGGCATCGAGACGAAGGAGCAGGTGGTCGCTAAGGCGAGCGAGTATAGCCACATCATCGGCTACTCCATACTAGCCATCGTACTACTGCTGCTGACGATCTACATTGTCAAGCAGGTTCAGCGCAAGCGTCGCCGCAATTTGATCACAGACTAAAAGCTCTTAATCATCTCCTTTTAGGTACCTTTGCACAGCAAAATAAGCTCAACTATATAAAGACATGAAGAATATATTGATCATTGGCTCGACCGGTCAGATAGGCTCCGAGCTGACAATGAAACTACGTCGTGAGTACCAGAATGGTTCAGTCGTAGCTGGTTACATCGCTGCAATGCCTCCTAAGGGAGAGCTCCTCGAGAGCGGTCCCGCAGAGCTTGCCGACATCACCGACTCAGCTCAGATAGCAGCCATCGTCGACAAGTACAAGATCGATACCATCTATAACCTAGCAGCTCTCCTGAGCGCTACGGCAGAGGCTAAGCCTCAGCTCGCATGGCACATCGGACTAGGTGGACTCTTTAACGTCCTAGAGATAGCTCGTGAGAAGGGTTGTGCCGTCTTCACTCCCAGCTCTATCGGAGCCTTTGGCGATAATACCCCCAAGGACAAGACTCCTCAGGACACGATCCAGCGCCCTAAGACTATGTACGGCGTGACCAAGGTGGCTGGTGAGCTACTCAGCGATTACTATCACAAGCGCTTCGGCGTAGACACCCGCTCGGTACGCTTCCCTGGGCTTATCTCCAATGTGACGCTACCAGGCGGTGGCACCACGGACTATGCCGTAGAGATCTACTACGCAGCTGTCAAGGAGGGCAAGTTCGTCTGCCCCATCAAGGAGGGTACCTACATGGATATGATGTATATGCCAGACGCACTGCACGCTATGGTGCAGCTCATGGAGGCTGATCCTACGAGACTGGTACATCGCAACTCCTTCAACATTGCCTCGATGAGCTTCGAGCCTAGCCAGATCGCAG
>CAMCJO010000106.1 GCA_945875135.1 uncultured Porphyromonas sp. | reverse complement strand
GTAGAGGCGTTTGCACAGGGTGTGGTAATGATAGATACGATGAGAGGAGCTATCCGTCTAGGCGGATAGCTCCTCTCGTGCGTTGAGGGTGACGCTATGCTACGTCACACCTGTTGTGTTACTTGACCAGAGCGACGAACTCAGGTGTCTGGCTGAAGGCTGCAAACTCGAGGTCACGCTGTGCACGTAGTGCGTAGCTGCTATCCTGTGCGATAGCTGAGCGGAGGTTACTGATGAGTCCCTGCAGATCGTTGGTACGAGCTGCGACGACTGCCTTGAGGTATGCTGTCTCGCCATTGTGCTGTGCGACAGCAGCGAGGGTGCGTGTAGCATCTGCGTACTGCCCCTGCATGATCTGAGCGATGGCTAGCGCGTTCGATGGCGTATTGCCAAAGGAGCGGACAGCATCGGCATACTTGCCCTCGTGCATCTGTAGGAATCCGATGCCCTGACCAGCTTCGGGTACCTCTACGGCACTACCCATGAGGCGCTGAGCCGTTGCTAGGTCGCCACGGTTGAGAGCGAGGAGTGCTTCGTTCATATTAGAAGCTGCGTTGGGCTGGATCTTCTGAGCCTTTGCGAAGTAGTTAGCAGCCTGCTCGTAGTTGCCCTGAGCGAGGTAGAGCGTACCGATGTTGTTGTACGCACGGTAGTCCTTTGGATAGAGCTGCGTAGCCTGCTGGTAAGCATTCATCTGGTCCTTAGCATTGTCATAGAGCGTAGCCGTGTAGAGGATCTCCTCGATGGTGAGACGACCTGGGCGCTGTGCCATAAACATCTTGAGCTCGTCATCGCTCTTGCCGATGATGCGTACGTTGGCATTGAGACGTGAGCGACGTAGCTCGGGGAGGATTTCGTCAGCTAGCTGTGTGAAGACGTGTGAGAGGTTGCGTATCTCACGCTCGCGGTCCTCAGGGTCTGGGTACATAGAGAGGACGCGCAGGACTAGCTCCTTGTCCTGTATGTTGCTCGCCTCCAGAAGCTTCTGGAAGCCGTCCCAGTCCTCAGCGGTGTAGTGTGCGTTGACCTCGATCTTCTTATTGCCCAGCTTACGAGCTATGACACTAGAAGTATTGCGCTCACGCTGTGCCGAGAGGCGCTCGTTGAAGTCCTGAGCACCATCGGGAGAGGCGTAGGCCTGGATCTCGATGTCGACCTCCTGGTTGGGTACCTGGTAAGCGTTGTCGACGACATCTTGCCAATCCTTGACCTCACGCTTGTTGAGCTCAGCAGCACGCACCTCAGCACGATTGATGAGGAACTTGAGGTCGGCCGTGTACTGCTCCTTGATGACTCTCTGGAAAGCGTCACGAGCCAGAGCTGGCGTGATGTCGCTAATGCTAGCTAGACCAGCAGTCATGATCGTACCACGAGCCACCTTAATAGCGGGGAGGTTGACCTTCTTGCCCTTGACCGTAGCGGTAAAGGTGAGGTAAAGGTCACTCTGCTCCATACCAGGCTTGTAGTCAAAAGCAAAAGGTACGATGACGCTACCACCACGCTCGTAAGAGATAGTCTGGTAGTTGTCACGGACGTTCTCGCCCTGTATGGTGACAGTCTGCCCCGTCACGCTAGTACCAGAGTAGCGTAGCTCGGGGGTAATGTTGACGATAGCACGCTTGTGGCACCACTTAGCAGGTAGCGTCAAGCGGACCTGTCCAGGGATCTGCGTACCCACCAGTGTCAGGGGGTTGGGATCTACCTGAGCTGCAGAACCATTGAGAGGCTTGAGCCTGCAAGCACACGAAGAGACCAAGACCGCTAGTAGTAGAGCGGTGGTGATCTTTAGTAAGTTTCGATAAGTCATAATTTGATCTATATATAAAGGTAATTAGTTCGTTTGTGAGTCTGTGGGAGCTTTCTTCTCTTTGCCCCAAAGTCTGATGCGCCATACGATAGAGCCGATGAGTGCTAGCAGGATTAGGGCCAAAGCCGTAAACGCTATGCTCTCGGTCACGGTTATGGAGCGTGGAGCAAAGGTGAGCGCAAGCTGGTAGTTGCCTGCGGGCAGTGAGACGGCACGAAGCACGTAGTTAGCTCGTGCTATCGGTATCTCCTTGCCGTCGATGGTGGCGTGCCAGCCGTGCGGATAGTAGATGTCTGAGAGGATGGCTATGCCAGGAGCCTCTGCTGATACGTCGTAGACCACCTGTCGTGGCGTGTACTTGGTGACGGTGATGCTACGCTGAGCCGTGCTGTCGGGTAGCATCAGGGGCTGCGGTAGCTCCTCGCCAAAGCGGAGATCGACGATACCGACGTGACGCAGGTCTGCCGTGGTGAGTGCCTCCATCTCCTCATTGGCATTAGTAACCCAGCGAAGGCTATCGACAAACCACGCTGCTCCGAAGGCATCTGGGTTGGTCACCGCCATCGGAGCTCGTGTCTCTGGGTTCGACACGATGAAGTACTTCGTATTGAGCATATCATAGACCTGCTTGTTGCCCGTAGAGAGCTGATAGGTAATCAGGTCTTGATAGCGTTGCAGCTTGGCCGCGTGGTAACCGCCCACGCTGTGATGCCAGCGAGAGGTGGTGGCATCGTTAAAGCTATTGACCGTCTGGTTGAAGACGCGATAGCCGAGGCTCTTGTCCTGAAGTATCGCCTGGTCCGCCTCCGTCATAGGAGCCGCCTGTTGCTGCACGAGATGCGAGGAGATGAAGTCGTCATCAGACAGGTAACGCTTGTCCACCTGCCACAGGTCTATGAGCGTCAGCCCGACGAGGATACAGCAGAGCCACGGCGCCTTGAGATACCCCTTGGCAAAGAGCCATAGCGGCACCGCACTCAGCACAATAAAGAGCAAGCTGCGCCACACATCCGCCCGGAAGATGCCCATACGCATCGTCTCTAGCTGATCTTGTAGCATCAAGTAGCGAGGATCTTGTGTGGCTAGCTCGGCAAACATGCCCTTCTCCTGCTGAGATAAGAAGCCGAAGAAGAGATCGGGCAGCAGAGCAAAGAGGAGCAACAACAGCACCGGCACTCCGCCTGCTATCCAGACACGCTTGCTACGTAGGAGCCGCGGCTCCTTGATGAGCTGCACAAGAGCCAGTACGGCTAGCGTGGGGATCGTTAGCTCGGCGATGACCAGAATCGAGGAGACCGCACGAAACTTGTCGTACATCGGCATCCAGTCGATGAAGAGATCCGTCAGCGGCATGAAGTTCTTGCCCCAAGCGAGCAGTATCGAGAGGATCGTAGCGATGAGCAGGCCCCACTTGATCGGTCCCTTGACGACGACACAGCCGATGATGAAGAGGATGCAGACGAAGGCACCCACATAGACAGGTCCCGAGGTAAAGGGCTGGTCACCCCAGTAAGCATTCATCTGCCCCAGCATCTGCTGGTACTCGTAGGGAGCCTTGGCGAGCTGCTTGGCGTGTCCCTTGGCTAGAGGCTCAGTAGCACCACCTTTTGTATTGGGTACAAGGAGCGTCCAGGTCTCGCCGATGCCGTAGCTCCACTGCGTGATGTACTCTTTGGAGAGTCCCTTACTATTGACCTCAGCACCCGTTTGTTCGGGAGCATGTGGCGGTGCGATCGTTAGTTCACTGCCACCACGCATCGTCTCCTGAGCATACTGGTAAGTGTGGTAGAGATTGGTCCCATTGACCGCAATGGCGAGTAACCCAGCGAGGATGAGCACGCTGGTAGACTTGAGGAAGTCCACAACCTGCCGCCCTCTAATCGCCTGCACCAAGAAGGTGATGACTAGGATAGCCATCAAGAGCGCAAAGTAGTAGGTCATCTGGACGTGGTTTGCCAAGAGCTGCAGCGCCATAAAGAAGGCAAAGAGCGCACCACCCCAGAGCCGCTCGCCACGGTAGCACCAGATGAGTCCGGCGATCGTGGGAGGGACGAAGCAGAGTGCGGTCAACTTCCAGATGTGTCCCGCCTGAATGAGGATGATGAAGTAGCTCGACAAGGTCCACATGACCGCTCCCAGCACAGAGGGCAGAGGGTCCACCTTGAGCGAACGCATGAAGATGTAGAAGCCCACGAGCAGCGCAAAGATCAGCCACGGATAGGTGCCCAGGATGCTCAGCGGCTTGCGGAGCGTCAGCACATCTTGCAGGTATTGCAGCGGCTTGGTCGAGGGATAAGAGGGACTGATCTGATACATCGGCATACCGCCAAAGAGCGAGTTCGTCCAGTAGGAGGTCTCGTCGCTAGCCTGTACGTCGGAGCCATTGCCCGAGACGCCAGCCACGTCCGCCTGAAAGAGCGTCCGCCCCTCAAAGTGTGCTGGAGTAAAGTAACCAATCGCAACGATGAGGAAGAACCCAAAGATGAGCAAGATGCGCTGCCAGGGAATCTGTTTCATAAGATCACTCAGAGATAGAGTTTGAAGATCACTCAGAGATAGAGTTTGAGGATTAAGCTTTGCACCGTTTGACGCGCTGACTGAGGTAGCCGATGCCATAGCCCGAGAGCTGGACAAAAGAAGCTACGACAGCTCGCCACGCGACCGCGACCGAATGCGTGCGGTAGAGAGCGTCTGCAAAGAGAGAGACAATAAATAGCAAATGGTAGAGCCAGAACCAGGGACACCACAGAGCAAGCAGTGTGACCACGAGCGTCGTCACCACAAAGAGCGTGGGAAGCAGATAGGTCAAGCGCATCGACCCTGGATGTCTCCGCGAGAGCTCTACACGAGCCGTACCTGAGTGCCACACCTGTCGGTAAAACTTGCGCAAGTCCACACGCCGCTTGTGATAGAGTACCGCCTCTGGAAGGAGTGCGACACGACTGCCAGCCTCGTAGAGACGCATGCTAAAGTCGATATCCTCGCCATAGCGCATCGTCTCATCAAAGCCCCCGATAGACTCAAAGAGAGCCTTGCGACAGCCCAGATTGAAGGTGCGTGGGTAGAACCGCTTCGTCAGTCGCTTGCTACCACCGCGTATGCCGCCCGTCGTGAGAGGCGAGGTCATCGCATAGTTGATCGCCCGCTGCCACATACCGAAGGAGCCATCCTGTAGCGACGGAGCCGCATCAGGGCCACCCCACGCATCGCACCCGTCCGCAGCGATAGCCTGAGACACATTATATAGGTAGTCAGGCGGTAGCACCACGTCCGAGTCGAGGATGATGACCCAGTCGCCCGTAGCGTGGCGCGCCCCTATGTTACGCGCCCTGGAGGGTCCTCCGTTAGGCACCACCTCATAGTGTATGCTCATCAGGTCACGATAGCGATCCACGACCGCAGCGCAGGGCACCGTACTCCCATCCTCCACGATGACAACTTCGTAGGACGGGGGCGTCTGCTGCTGAGCGAGCGAGTGCAGTAGCTCCTCGACCTCGTCAGGGCGGTTGTAGACAGGGATAATGAGTGAGAGCATTAGAGACTAATCAGAGGTAAAGCGTCTTACAGGACCTTCCACTCGGCACCGCTCTTGGTGTCTTGTATCTCAAAGCCCAGAGCGGTCAGTTTGTCGCGTATCAAGTCACTCGTCTCCCAGTCCTTGCTTGCCTTAGCCTTGGCACGAATCTCTAGGAGCAAGTCCATCGCTCCAGCGAAAGCCTCCTGCTGACTACCGCTCAGATCAGCGGTCTCCGTAGCCGACTGCATACCAAGTATGTCGTGCAGGTATAGGTCGTAGGCACTGCGTAGCTCCTCCAGCTGCTCGCTCGTGATCTGCTCGTGTCCGTCGTGGATCGAGTTGATGAGTCGAGCCGCATCAAAGAGCGCCGCAATCACCATCGGCGTATTGATATCATCGTCCATCGCCTCCTTGCAACGCTCCGCTAGATCGATCTTTTCGATCGTTGAGGTAGCCGAGGGCTGGAGCGACTGAAGCTTAGCATCAGCATCCATAAGACGCTGGTACCCTTTCTCAGCAGCTTGCAAGGCACTATTGCTAAAGTCCACCGTGCCACGGTAGTGTGCACTCAAGACGAAGAAGCGAATGGTCATCGGGGCGTAAGCCTGCTCCAGAGCAGGGTGATCGCCCGTGAAGAACTCTTCGAGCGTGATGAAGTTGCCGGCGCTCTTCGCCATCTTCTTGCCATCCACCGTGATCATGTTGTTGTGCATCCAGTACTTAACCATCGGCTCACCTTGCGAAGCGACCGCCTGTGCTATCTCGCACTCATGATGCGGGAAGGTCAAGTCTAGGCCACCGCCGTGGATGTCAAAGTGTGCGCCTAGGTACTTACGTCCCATAGCGGTACACTCGCAGTGCCACCCGGGGAAGCCTTCACTCCACGGCGAAGGCCAGCGCATGATGTGACTGGGTTGCGCCTTCTTCCAGAGAGCAAAGTCCAGCGGATTGTGCTTCTCGTCTTGGCCATCCAGGTCGCGCGTGTTGGAGATCATATCCTCCACATTGCGTCCGCTCAGGATGCCGTAGGGGTGATCAGCGTTGTACTTGAGCACGTCAAAGTAAACACTGCCGTGGCTCACATAGGCATAGCCCGCATCGAGGATCTGCTGCACTAGCTGGATCTGCTCGATGATATGCCCTGAGGCAAGCGGCTCGATAGAGGGCGGTAGCACGTTGAGCAGGCGCAGGCTATCGTGATAGCGTGTGAGGTAGTAGTAAGCCACCTCCATCGGCTCCAGCTGCTCTAGCTTAGCCTTCTTAGCTATCTTGTCCTCGCCATCATCTGCATCATGCTCTAGATGCCCCACGTCGGTCACATTGCGCACGTAGCGCACCTTGTATCCGAGATGCTTGAGGTAGCGGAAGAGTATGTCAAACGTAATTGCCGAGCGAGCATGCCCTAGATGCGGATCCCCGTAGACGGTCGGTCCGCAGACGTAGAGACCCACATGCGGTGGTGCAATAGGCTCGAAGGGCACTTTAGCCCGCTCCAGAGTGTTGTAGATGTATAGTTGGCTCATAATTCTTTTTTATAGTCCAAAGGTCATAGTATAGTGCATATACACCAATGCTTTCGCAAAGATAAGGATTTTAGCGATACCTTGAGACTGCACCCTGCAGGGGCGCACAGGTTACGCCTTTTATTGGGCTGATCAACCTGCGGGGGATTGTATCAGCTCAGCAGCGTCTCTATGTCACAGCTGAGGAAGTCCTCTAGTGAGACCCCTCCCGTACCCACAACAATAGATCGCTTGGGGTGAAAGGCTTCCTCAAAGGCTGGCAACCCTGAGTTCATACCACGACGGCCGCTTTTTACCTCAATGGCTGTCACCTCACCGCTATTGACTACGATGAAGTCCACCTCCAGGTCTCTCTCTGTTTTGCTCCGTGCAGACTCTCGCCAGTAATAGACTTGATAGTCCGCCTCCTCGGCCATCCCCAGCAGATGGGCACCGACGGCACTCTCCACCCAGCGTCCCCAGAGCATCGGATCTGTTCTGTCCGCAAGAAACGATCGACCCTTATAGGCTGTCAGCAGGGCGTTGTTGTACACTTGGTATTTAGGGATCGAACTACGCTTGCGGGCAT
>CAMCJO010000105.1 GCA_945875135.1 uncultured Porphyromonas sp. | reverse complement strand
GACCGTCAGCTTAGACCCCGCCACAACGGCATCTAAGTTGTCCGCTCCTGATATAGCGACCGTACCTTCACCCTCTTTGACGAGCGTGACTGGATAGGTCTTAGGAGCCTTCTTGGTGAAGACTGCTTTAACCTCTGTGGGGTTGTAGACTACAAAGCTCTCACTAGGTAGTACGTCCGCACCGTTTGCCGTTAGAACCGTTAGCTCCCACCCATCGGCTGGCTTAGCCGTGACTGTCAGCTTGGTGCCTGCTGGCACTCGATTAAGGTCATCGGCTCCTGTGATAGTAACCTCGCCTTCACCCTCTTTGACGAGCGTGACGGCATAGGTCGTTGGAGCCTTCTTAGTAAAGGTGGCGCGCACCATCGTATTCTCAGTTACCTCAAACGTCTTGCTACTGAGTATGTTCACATCATTAGCGGTTAGAGCGACTAGCTCCCAGCCGTCGGCTGGAGTCGCGGTGACCGTCAGCTTAGTGCCTGATGGCACACGCTTCAGGTCTTTTGCACCAAGGACGACAAGCTCGCCCTGCCCCTCTTGTGAGGTCTCAACACTGTAGGTGCCGTCGGCAGTGACTGACCACGCTGCCTCTTTGCTTACAGCCTTAGGGGCATCGTTTGTGACGGTCACTTTGACTTTGTTACCCATAAGCTCCTTAGCTTGATAAGTCAGGCTAAGGTTGGTCAGGGACGCTAGCGGGATAGAGGCACCACTCTGTACGCTCTTACCGAGGAAGAGGAGCGTGCCTACTGTCTCGTCATAAGCAAAGCTGACGCTATACTTTGTCGGACGTGGGCACTCCACCTCTTGCTCTGTGACTAAGAGCTGGGTGGTCACCATCTGTCCCTCACGCTCTATATGAGCTTGTGGTGGTGTGCAGGAGACGGTGAAGTCCACCTCCTGCTCTTGGGGCTTTAGGTCGTCCTTGCAACTGCTCGCAAACAGCAGAGCTGATAGAGATGCTAGAACGAGAGATAATGTTTTGATTGTTCGTTTCATTGTATGTACTATTTAAGAGTGAATTATTTACGTGTTTACTTACTTGCGCTTGAAGTGGTACTTAATTTCTATATGAGAATCACACTTTCTGGGGTCGTCCTTAGCAATGGCATAAGCAAAGCCCGTCAAGTCATATGAGTCGGCAAGCTTCGGAAATTGGCTGGCGATAAAGTCATTACGAGAGTTAGACGTGAGAGGGATTGCTTTCCGACTTCTCTCTCGATTATTGACTTCATCATAGTTCACTTCACTTAACGTGATGCCCGTGAGCAAGAAGAGCGAGATCGCATGGCTCGCCTAGAGGCTCAGGTTGCTGACTTAGAGCGACGCTCTGGAACCCAATAAACAACAACATTCTTTCCATACTGCCCATTGTTGTATCCAAACGCCCACGTAGATTTATCATAGTCTTTTGGAATGTCCAGTGATCTAGGCTTGTCAACGTCAATCGTCATCATCGGGGTTATAGGGGATCACATCCACATCCACTACAAAAACTACTTTGACCGCGGTGTTCTCCGTTACCACGAAGCTCTGGCTCGCTAGTATATCCACGCCATTGGCGGTCATACTAGCAATCTCCCAGCCGTCGGCTGGATCAGCGGTGATCGTCAGCTTAGACCCCGTCACAACGGCATCTAAGTTGTCCGCTCCTGATATATCGACCGTACCGTTACCCTCCTTCGTGAGCGTGACTTTGTAGGTCTTAGGAGGCAGTCGCTTGAAGACTGCCTTAACAGTCGTGTTGCTCTTAATAAAGAACCTCTCACCAGCGAGTATATCCACACCATCGGCTACCAATGAGACTAACTCCCAACCATCGGCTGGGGTAGCAGTGATTTTCAACTCTACACCAAAAGGTACTTGGTAGGTGCGAGACGGATCCATCTCAAAGCTCGGGAACCCGCCATAGCCATAGGGTTCAGCGGGGGCAACGACAACTTTGCCCTCACCCTCCTTAATAAGTCCGATGGTGCAGGTCTCAGGAGCCTTCTTCTCGAAGATGGCTCGAACCGTGGTATTCTCTGTCACCACGAAGCTCTTGTCTGACGTTATATCCTTACCATTAGCCTCTAGATAGACAAGCTCCCAGCCATCGGCTGGCTCAGCGGTGACCGTCAGCTTAGACCCCGCCACAACGGCATCTAAGTTGTCCGCTCCTGATATGGCGACCGTACCCTCACCCTCCTTTGTGAGCGTGACTTTGTAGGTCTTCGGAGGTAGTCGCTTGAAGACTACCTTAACAGTCGTGTTGCTCTTTACCACGAAGCTCTTGCTCGATAGTATATCCACGCCATTAGCGGTCATACTAGCTATCTCCCAGCCGTCGGCTGGATCAGCGGTGACCGTCAGCTTAGAACCCGTCACAACGGCATCTAAGTTGTCCGCTCCTGATATATCGACCGTACCGTCACCCTCCTTCGTGAGCGTGACCTTGTAGGTCTTAGGAGGTTGCTCTTTGAAGACAACCTTGACAACCGTGTTGCTCGTCACGACAAAACTCTTGTCAGTAGTAATATCCTTGCCATTGGCAGTGATACTACTTACTATCCAGCCGTCGGCTGGTTCAGTGACGACCGTCAACTTAGACCTCGTAACAACGGCTCCTAAGTCGTCGGCTCCTGATATATCGACCATACCTTCACCCTCCTTCGTGAGCGTCACGGCATAGGTCTCTGGATCTTCTGTGGTGAAGACCGCACGCACTGTGATGTTCTCTGTTACTACGAAGCACTTGTCTTCGAGTACATCCTCCTCGTTAGCGGTCAGCGACACCAGCTCCCAGCCGTCGGCTGGCTTAGCGGTTATCGCTAGCTTAGTGTCAGGCTTGACCGCATTGAGGTTGTCTACTCCTGTGACAACAACTTCTCCTTCGCCTTCGTGTTCTGTAGTTACACTATAAACCTCGTCGGCAAGTATGTTCCAAACAAGCTTCCTACTGAGCTTCTTCGGAGCGTCGTTTTCAATAGTCACATTGACCTTGTTATCGACCAACTCTTTAGCTTGGTACGTTAAGGTCAGGTCGGACAATGATGATAGGGCGATCGGCTTGCCACTCTGGACGCTCTCACCAAAGAAGAAGAGTGTTCCTGTCTGCTCGTCATAAGTAAAGCTAACGCTATACTTTGTAGGACGAGGGCACTCCACCTTCTCTTCGGTAACAATGAGCTGGGTAGCAACGATCGAATCGGACTCCTCTATCTGAGACAACTCAGTGGTTAGAGAAGATTCAAAGCTTACCTCTTGCTCCTGCACGGCTAGCTCTTTCACACAGCTAACCACCATGGATATTACAGACAGAGCAGCTAGGGTTAGCCACAACGGCTTAATTATTCTTTTCATAGTTGTAGTATTTATTATTTGTTATTTATTCTTTTCTCGTTGTGCTTGTGCCATCTGGCGGATAGCTAGCTCGATGTCGCCACCGAGCTGGTCAGCTAGTCGCTGGACGGCTACTTTCTCTGTAGCTTCGGTTGTGTAGGCGTAGTACTCCTCTAAGCTTACCTCTGTAGCATAGACAGCACTAACCATACCCCCTAAGCCGAACCACACCTCCTTGTAAAGACGGTTGGGGTCGTTGTTTTGATTGATGGAAAGGATTTGCTCCTTCTCCTTATTGGTCAAGCCTAACGCATCTTGTATTGCGTCAAACTTGTTCATATACTTGCGCTGGTCAAGTAGTATCTTACAGTCTGAGTTGTTGATGATACTCTCACGAACAACTGGAGAGCGCAGAATATCATCAGGATCTTGTGTTACCACGACCGCCTCTCCAAAGTGCTTACGCACGGTTTTGTAGAGGTACTTGATGAACTCAGCCATATTAGCACTGGAGATAGCTTTCCAAGCCTCCTCAATAACTATCATTTTGCGCTCGTCCTTCAGGCGACGCATCTTGTTGATGAAACTCTCCATAATGATGATAGTCACCACGGGGAAGAGGATCTTGTTATCCTTGATAGCGTCAATCTCAAAGACCACGAACCGCTTACTGAGCAGGTCAATGTTGTCTGTTGAGTTGAGCAGGTAGTCGTACTCACCACCTCGATAGTAGTGCTTGAGTGTGGTCAGGAGGTTGTCGATGTTGAAGTCCTCCCTTGTAACCTTTATCTCCCTACTGAGTAGGTCTTGACGATACTCGTCAAGCATAAACTCATAGTAGGTGTTGAAGCTGGGGACGATAGATCGATCCTCAGTAATCTTATTGATATAGGCTCCAATGGAGGCAAACAACTCGCTAACCTCTGTCTTGGTCACTTTCTCTTCTCCCGACTTCCACAAGGTGAGGATAAGGGTCGCCAAGCTCTCTTTCTTTTCTATATCGAAGACGTAGTCATCGGTATAGAAAGGGTTGAAAGCGATGGGCGTCTCCTCTGTGTAGGTATAGTAGATGCCGTCCTCACCTTTGGTCTTAGCGTGGATAAACTGACACAAGCCCTCATAAGAGTTACCTGTATCAATTAGCAGTATGTGCGTTCCCTGCTCATAGTACTGACGTACCATGTGGTTACAGAAGAAAGATTTACCACTACCCGAAGGCCCCAAGATGAACTTGTTGCGGTTCGTGGTGATACCTTTCTTCATCGGCAGGTCGCTGATGTCTACGTGTATGGGCTTGCCCGACAAGCGGTCACACATCTTGATGCCAAAGGGCGAGAGACTATCCTTGTAGTTGGTCTCACCTGAGAATAGGCACAACGCTGGGGGTACGAATGTCCAGTAGCTTTCTTCAGAGGGGAAATCCCCCGCATTGCCAGGCATACCTGCCCAGTAAAGCGTGGCGGTGTCAACCGTGTTGTGCCGTGGCGTGCAATCCATTGAAGAGATAGCACTACCCACCATATTCTTGATGTCGGTCATCTCTCGCTCATTGTCACTCCAAGCTAAGACGTTAAAGTGCGCTCGTATGGGGCTTATACCCATCGTTACGGAGATATTGAGATATTCGTGTATCCACTCTTCATTGATAGCGTTAGCTCGCGAATAGCGAGCTAGTGAGTGCATATTACGGGCGGTACTCTCGAAGCGTTTCTTAGCCTCCTCACCATCTGGTATGAAGAGGTACTGGTTGTAGATGTGATTGCAAGAGAGCAGTAGACCTACGGGACTGCTAAAGGACAAGCGACAACTACTCTTGTCGGTCGATAGTTTCTCGTAAGCCATATCAGTACTTACACTGGTCGGTAAGTCCTCTGTGCTAGAGAGGGTATGCAGACAGAGCTTCTTGTCGCCTATCCTCACCTCCTTAGCACGTAGCGACAAGTCTTCCAACGAAGCGGACTTGTCTCGCTCTAAGCTCAGATAGCGGTCTAAGAGACCCTGCTCATTATCCTTACCTAGAAGCTCCTCCTCTGTGAGGCGGACAATGCTAAACAAGCCTGAGTCGTTGACGATACGCTCAAACTGGTCAACAGCGTCTAAGAACGCATTGATACCCTCCTTGTCGGTCATCTCCCTAGGGACAAGTCGACCCTGCACAAGGCTCGAAAAATCACTCTTCTGTGCCATACGCTGGCGGGTCGTTTTGGTCAGGTAGAGATAACAGTCGTGATTGAGGAAGGGTCGCTCGTTGAAATGTCGCTCACTAGAACGGTCTAGAAAACTCATCTGAGCGTCGCCTAGATGCTCAGCTCGATAGGTCTCTGTCGTATACCAATCTTGCTTATGCACGATGCTATAAACGGGCAAGACTTTGATAGCCTTGTTCCACGTGCTATGTATCTGCTCATACTCCTCTTCTGTGATGGTGAAGAGTTCGGGTAGCTCCACCTTAAAGGCGACCGTTAGGTCGGCCTCCTTAGAGATGATGCAACCGTTCTCCACCGCAAGAAGGGGGAAGAGCCTCTCTAGATTTCTTACTTTCGCTGTGTTGCGCATCTGAGCATACTTCTAACTGTACGACGATGGATTAGGTAGTCGGGGTGCTTCGCAACTGCTCGGAGCTTCATTAAGCCGTGGGTGCCATACTTCTTATTCATCTTGAATACGGTATAGACCAGCACTGTTGCTAGCAGGGCGGAGATGCCGACCATAAGCACGGACGGCACACCGATGAGATTAAGGATAACAGCTACAAGGAAGACCCCTCCCAAGCCACACGCAAAGATGACGAGGTATTGAGACTTGAGTCCCTTGAACTCGAGGGTCGCTCCAATGCCCTTATTGACTTCGTAGGTCATAGGAAGAAGGCTCGCAAGACAGTTGCCGAAATAACAAGGAAGATACAAGCTCCGAACCACGAAGCAGCGGTCTTGCCCGTATCGGGGTCGCCCTGACTAAACTTTTGATACACCTTGATAGCACCAATCAGACCAACGACTGCCCCGATGATGTAGATAAGGTTGACAAGAGGGTCAAAGTACGCTTTTAGGTCTGTAGCCGCTTGATTAAAAGCACCCACACCACTGGTAGCAGACTTCTGTGCGGATAGTGCAGTGGTGGTGAGCAGATATAGTATTGGTGCGAAGAAGAGCTTGACAGCCCTTGAGGTGCGAGATATGATGTTTCGTTTCATTGGAACTGGATTTATATTAAGCTGGAGAACCCGACAACTGGCTGAGAGCCTTATTGACGGCTTGTTGTTTTTCTGATACTCCGTCTAGCTTGTCCGACCTCCATTTCTTTTGCTCTGATGGAGACATTGAGGGATAGCGGTCAAGCTCGTCGGTGCTAAATTCACTAGCACTTGATTGCGAGCTGTCGTAGCTATTCTCTAAAGGGGAGGAGGGGGACGTAATACCTAGCTGGTCACCAACTAGCTTCTCGACCTGATGGCGAGAGGCTAGACACTTTTTGTTTGGCTGACGGGGAGTATCTGAAAAGTAGATGGAAATATCTGTGTGGGGCTGACCCACAATCTCCATATATCGACCTCTCGTTCTAGAGGCAGATGTATGCAAGGGCTTAGACGGCTTTGGCTGGTCTGCTGTTGGCTTACCAAAACGCTTACGAGGGTTTACGTCAGGTAGTCGAAGACTAACATAGACAACCGCTAAGCCGATAAAGCCTATTATAGCAAGCACAAAAAGCACATTCATAGCACTAACTACTAATACCGTCGGGTATGAGTGGTTGCTTAAGTCGCTTAGAGGTCTCTGTGTTGAGTATATCCCTGTACTGAGTTAAGTGACTAAGAAGGATATTCTCCACATACCCACCCACGGTGCTTTCACCATCACCGAGGTAGTTAAGCGTTCGCCTAATCATTAAGTAAACATCTTCGTTAAGAGAGACGTTACACTTGCGATTGGAAAGGGACACACGTACGGGAGGGCGAAAAAACTCCGCAGAGTACTCTGAGAAGTTCTCTGGAGTGATGATAGCAGTTGGTGTTTGTTCTAAATCTGTAGACATAGTTCGAATAGTTAACCCAAGTTTCACGGCAAAAATGAATTTCGGGGTGTTTTGCCCCGATATTTG
>CAMCJO010000104.1 GCA_945875135.1 uncultured Porphyromonas sp. | reverse complement strand
AGGAGCGTAGCGGATTTTACTCCTACGATCCTAAGACAGGCGCTGTCTCCGACGGCCCCGTCTTTGAGGTAGAGGGCAATCCCGTCTCCTTCTACCAGATGAAGTAGTTTAGAGGTCTATAGAATCCTAAAAAGGCGGGTCGCTGAGAGAGCGATCCGCCTTTTTCTATGGCTTCGTATTTGAGTAGAAAGACTACTCGGAGGAGACTGTTGCATAAAGGCGAATCGCTGTGTTGCTTTCGGGATTCGGCTTCGGTCACATACGGAGGTATGCTCCCTTCAGACCTCACCCTCAGCGCCTTGCGCTTCATCCTTTCTGCAAAGTCAGGACAATCTTGCAAGCAAGATTGTGAGACTGTTGACTTTTGCAACAGTCTCCAGAGGTGAGCTTTACTAGCGAAGCTAAGGGGCGCGCCTACCCTTTGGTGGCAGCCTGTACGACGTTGAGCACGTAATCACCTAGCTGCTCGTAGTAGCCGACGAGGTCCATATAGCTCACGGACTCGGGGTAGTCGTACTTCTGCGTACGGACGTTTTCCATGTTCTGCGCTTTTAGCAAGGTACGCAAGTCGTTTAGTTGCTTCTCTAGGGTGTAGCTCTCACGAGCATCCGACTCCGAGAGCTTGTTGCGCCGCAAGAGCTCGGCCATCTTGAGTGCCGTCTCTGTGGCGATCGTGTGGATCTGCAAGAGGTTGTTGCGCACCATATCGGTGTAGCTCTTGCCGAGCTGGTGGTAACGATTGATTTCACGCGCTATGCCCACAGCGGCGTCGGCGACACTCTCTATCTCAGTCGCTACGCGGTAGTAGACGAGTATGTCGCTCTGCGACTCCTTGCCTAGCTCGGTGTGAGAGATCTTATTGAGATAGTCAGCTATCTCGACCTCTACGGCATCGGATATGTCCTCCTCCTGCTCACACTTGTTGTAGAGCTTCTTGAGCTCGACAGGATTGTCCGTCTTGAGCATCCCCTCACAGTAAGACATCATCTGCGTGACCCTGCTGGCGTACTCGGCTAGCTCTTGCTGTACTTGTAGCAGACCGATCTCACCCGTTGGCAGGATACCAGCACGTATGTAGCGTAGGTGTGTCTGCCCTGTAGCGTCCTTCTTAGACTTCTTCATTGGGATGGCCTTCTGGCATATTTTGACATAGACTGGTACGAGCCAAATCATCACAAAGGCGTTCAGCAGGTTGAAGGTAGTGTGGAAAAGCGATAGTCCGATAGATACCGTCGTGGCTAGACTGACGATCTGAGCCTGTAGTGCTGCTAGCGAAGGATCGGCTAGTGCCTCTGCCGATGAGATGGCGCTCATACTAGCAGGATCGTAGACCTGACTGAGGCGAGAGGTGTACTCGTAGAGCTCTCGTGGATCACCTACGCCCATATTTATCAGCCAGTTGGCGATCATATTGG
This sequence comes from uncultured Porphyromonas sp., assembly GCA_945875135.1. GTDB lineage: Bacteria > Bacteroidota > Bacteroidia > Bacteroidales > Porphyromonadaceae > Porphyromonas. The sequence continues at coordinate 6,005 of CAMCJO010000104.1, read as the reverse complement.
TAAAGGGGTAGAAGAAGATCAAGACGAGTAGCACACCGAAGACGTTGAACAGCAGGTGCGAGAGCGCCGCCCGCTTAGCATTGACATTAGCACCGAGAGCTGCCAGATTGGCGGTGATCGTCGTTCCGATGTTTTCGCCTAGGATCATGGCCGTAGCGATCTCAAAGGGTATCCACCCTTTCGAACACATGATGAGTGTGATCGCTACCGTCGCACTGGAGGACTGCACCAGCAGCGTCATAATGGTACCTATCAAGAGGAAGATCAGGATAGACCCAAAACCCATGTCGGTGTACCCACGGAGGAATTCGAGTGCCTCGGGGTTGCTCTGGAGATCTGGCATCGAGTCCTTGAGGAACTGCAACCCAAGGAAGAGGAGCGAGAAGCCTACGAGGAACTCGCCCAGCGAGTTGAGCTGCTCCCGCTTCATATAGATGAGCGGTATGGAAATGGCGAAGAGCGGTATGGCAAAGGTCGATATATCTATCTTAAAGCCAAAGAGGGTGATGACCCACGCGGTGACGGTCGTACCAATGTTGGCACCCATAATGACCGAGATAGCCTGTCCTAGCTGGAGGAGTCCCGCATTGACGAAGCTGACGACCATCAGTGTCGTAGCACTAGAGGACTGCACCAAGGCGGTCACCAAGACACCAGTGAATAGTCCTAAGATGCGACGAGAGGTCATCGCTGCGAGGATCTGACGCATCCTGTCGCCTGCCGCCTTTTGGATGCCCTCGCTCATGATCTTCATACCAAAGAGGAAGAGTCCTAGCGATCCCAGCAGATAGATAAAATCAAACAGAGTAAATGCCATGAGTATGTCGTTGTTTGTATGTCATTACCATGCAAAAGTCCCCTAAGACCTACCAGCTACATGAGACTCAATGACTGATTATGGTCCTTTGGTGACAGCTATTTCGTAACTTCGCATGCAAAGGTAACGATTTTAGACTGGTTAGACTACCTAACCGGCTATACAATTTGACAAATGATATCTAAGTACCAGCCCCTATGGAGAATCTATCAATATACTGCCCCAATCTGGACGAGCATCTCAGCGTGCCACCTGGAGCCACACTCTACCAGGTAGCACAGAGCTACCGCAAAGCTCTAGGCTTCGAGCCTGTCAATGCGCGTGTCAACAATCTCACCGTCGCCCTCGACTGGAGGCTCCGCGAGTCCTGTCAGGTCGAGTTCGTCGGGCTCACCGAAGAGAGCGGTCGGCACACCTATCTGCGCTCCCTCTGCCTCCTCTTTGCTAAAGCACTCCACGATGAGCTGCCGCACTACCATCTGAGCGTACGGCACTCCCTCTCGGGGGGCTACTTTAGCGTTGTCAGGTGTGGCGACAAGGGCATTACTGAGGAGCAGCTAGCCATCGTCAAGCGACGCATAGACCATCTAATTGCTGAGGATCTACCCTTCGAGCGCCGCACCGTACCGGCCGAAGAGGCTGTGCAGATCTTTACCGCCATGGGTGAGATGGACAAGGTGGACCTCATCACCTCCAGCGGTCAGCCCTACGTCACTTATCACTACCTCGATGGCTATCCCGACAACTACTACGGCTCGCTACTTCTCTCCACAGGACAAGTTCAGCTCTACGACCTCGACCCCTACCTGGGTGGTGTACTGATACGTGTACCCTCGATAGTCAAGCCTACAGAGCTGACACCCTTTGAGCCACAGCAATCGATGCGTGAGGTCTTTGACAAGCAGTCTCGTCTGCTCAACCTCCTCGACGTAAGCTATGTGGGTAGTCTCAACAAAGCGATCAGCACGGGACACTTCTCCGAAATCATACAGGTCGCCGAGGCTGCACAGGAAAAGGAGATAGCCGCCATGGCTACTGAGATCGCCGAGGCATACAACAAGAAAGGTGTGCGCATCATACTCGTGGCAGGACCCTCCTCTTCGGGCAAGACCACCTTTACCAAGCGGCTACGCCTGCAGCTTATGGCGAACTACCTACGCCCGCACCAGATATCGCTCGACAACTACTTCGTAGCCCGTGAGTTGACACCCCTAGATGACAATGGGGAGTACGACTATGAGCATATCGAGGCACTAGACCTAGAGCTTTTCGCCAGTGATCTGCGTCGGCTCCTAGCGGGTGAGCTAGTCGATATGCCACTTTTTGACTTTACTCAAGGTGCTAGAGTGTACCAAAAGGAGCTCCTACAGCTTGGGGAGGGAGACCTGCTTCTCATCGAGGGCATCCATGCGCTCAATCCACGACTCATCCCCGATGACCTACAGCACCTCACCTATAATATATATATCAGTGCCCTGACTGCCCTCGGACTAGATGCACACAACCGCATCCCCAGTACCGACATACGTCTCCTCAGGCGTATGGTGCGTGACCACAAGTACAGAGGCTACTCAGCCATCGACACCATCAGCCGGTGGCGCAGCGTGCGAGCTGGCGAGGAGCGATGGATCTTCCCCTACCAGCAGAGAGCCAATGTCCTCTTCAACAGTGCGCTCCTATACGAAGTTGCCGTCCTCAAGACCCTTGCCGAGCAAATCCTCTACCAGGTACCCGCCTGCGTCCAGGAGTACAGCGAGGCGCGCCGCCTGCTACGCTTCCTAGAGCACGTCAGGCCAGCACCCATCGACGAGATACCCTCCACCTCGCTCCTGCGCGAGTTTGTCGGGGGCAGCTCATTTCACTATTAACCCCTCAGCTATGTCCAAGAAGAAGAGCAAAGCCCCCTCCACGGGAGGCATCGTATACAGCACCGCCCCCGACTGGTCGCCACAGCTAGCGAGTAGCGAGGCTGAGACCCTTCCTCCCGCTCAGCAACGGCTGCGCATACAGTACTCCCGCGCTGGCAGAGGGGGCAAGGAGGCACTCATCATCATGGGCTTCGTCGGGTCTGATAGCGATCTGGCAGACCTCGCCCGTCAGCTCAAGCAGTCGCTCGGCTGTGGAGGCTCTACACGTGATGGCGAGATACTGCTCCAGCAAAACGATAAGGAGAAGCTCATCAAGCTCCTTCAGTCTAAAGGGTACAAAGACAGCAAGTAACGCCTCCCGCTATGCCCATAGAGAAAACCTCCATCCTAGAGATGCAGCGTCTCACCACCGAGGAGTACCACGCAGCTCCCAAGGTGCCGCTCACCATACTCCTAGACAATGTGCGCAGCATGCACAACGTCGGCTCGATCTTTCGCACGGCAGACGCCTTTCGCCTTGAGGAGCTGCTCCTCGTCGGCATCACAGGCTGTCCGCCCCACCCGCTCATTCACAAGACAGCCATCGGAGCCGAGGAGGCAGTGCCGTGGCGACACCTAGACTCCGCCATCCAGTTCCTTGAAGCGTGCCGAGCAGCGGGACGCACCATCCTCGCCCTCGAGCAGACCCATCAGAGCATCACGCTCGGCAGCCAGCCATCGCTAGACGATCGTGGTGCCGTGCTGATCGTGGGCAACGAAGTGCATGGCATCTCTGACGAGGTCATTCAGTATGCCGACTATTGTCTCGAGATCCCGCAGTACGGCACCAAGCACTCGCTCAATGTGAGCGTCGCCACTGGCATCGCCATCTACGACCTCTGCACCCCTTATCTAGAGATACATCATAGCTTAACCTAGTCGCAAAGGCCGTTTCAATCTTTTTATGTAGCTTTGCCACATAGAAAACTCAACACGACAACACTATGGAAGAAAACATGATCGCATACATCGGCACCAATGCTGGTCTCGTCTGGAACGCACTAGACAAACTAGGCAAGATGGACATCAAGCAACTCAAGAAAGCAACCAAGATACGTACCGAAAAGGACGTCTACGCAGCACTTGGCTGGCTCGCCAAGGAGGAGAAGCTCACCTTCGTCTACGAAGACGACACGCTCCTAGTCGCACTGCGATAGTCTCTCACGAGACAGCTGACAGGCAGACTAGCTAGGTAGCTATACATCAGTGCCTTGAGTCGCCTTACCGTAAGCTTTGCGAAATCTAGATCGTCTGATCGCTTGCTAATTCAAAGATTATTCTTACCTTTGCAGACGCAAACCTCGTTGCGGTCGTGGCGGAATTGGTAGACGCGTTAGACTTAGGATCTAATGCCGCAAGGTGTGTGGGTTCGAGTCCCACCGACCGTACAACGGTAGAGAGACCTCTCTGACACCCCTCGTGGGAGCAGACAGGTCTCTCTCTTTTTATTCCTATCCCCACGCTCCACCCTCTCCTAATGAGCCTGTTGCCTTTTGCAACAGTTTCTTGTTATGAGATTTGCGAAATTGAGACTTAGCACAGCTTGTGTGAATCGTTTTTTTGCTTAACTTTGTATGTCACAACTCCATCAAGCATACTACAACCTTATCGAGACGGAGTTTCTACTCGCTAAACTATTACATACCAACTAAACAATAACGCATAATTGAAATGAAAAGACTTTCTATCCTTCTGTCCGTATTCCTACTACTCATAGGACTAGGGGCATGTAACAAAGAGTGCAATGAGGAGATCATCCCAGAGCCTACCTCTCTAAAACTCAACCAAACAGCTGTCACGCTTAAGGTGGGAGAGACATCACAACTCACTGCGACTGTCGAGCCAAAGGATCAGACCTACACCGTCACCTTTGCTAGTGACAAGGAGACCATCGCTACGGTTGATCATAAGGGACTTATCACGGCAGTCGCCGAAGGAACAGCCACCATCACGGCTACCGTCGGTAAGCTCACGGAGCGCTGTGTCGTCACTGTGACTACGAGTGGTAGCACCAAGATAATCAACGAGCTACCCGTTCTCAAGTTTGATCCGACGTTTGATAAGGAGACTAAAAGGGTAAACAGCCCTGAGATCCTTGACCACGAGAAGGCGCTAGGGCGTGTAGCTCAGAATATTACTCTTGGGGAAGATCAAACGCTCCCAGGCTTTGTCAACACTAACCTAACCATCACAGCCGCTATATATGGATTGTATACCTCAGGTACGAACCATGCTATCTTTGCTTTCAGTAAGGAGTCAGTAGACGATTGCCCGAAGACGATCGCTATGCTTGCGGAGTATGGCTTTACTACGCTTGAGGAGAGCAATAAAGGACACTTTCTCCAAAAGTTGGGGGTAAAAGACGATGATTCCACGGTGCATGTAACACTCTTCGATGCCCCCATTTCTGCTTTACAGTCTACACTACAGATTATAATCAGTAAGGAGTATCCTCGCAAGGGACTTGACGTAGCACATGCTCTCATACCTACAGTCGAGGACTTCCCGAGCTACACAGACCTTATGACGGGTGATGTGGCAAAGATTAAGGCTTTTGAGACGAGTCTCGGCTTCCGTAGCTATAACGCAGAAAAGTCTGATGAAGCAAAAGTAAATCTCCAATTCGAAACCCCAAGTGCTAAACAAAACGAGACAAACTACGCTTGGGTACGCTATGTATTTACGCCTTCGGGAGGCCCTAAGGCTTCTAAAAGAATTGATTGTCAGGTCAACTTCATCAAGCAATCCAGCGACTTAAATGATCCTAAGATCAAAGAGTGGTTTGCTCTCAATGGCTTCGATAATGACTTTACGAATTTTCAAGATCAATTTGTATATGCCTACGATGCTACTGGGGAGATCTTTTGTTTCCTCTTTATCGATAATGCTGAGACTGGCGCTTACCTTCAGATATATAAAAATCCTAAGACGCAGTCTGCTAGTCAGAGACGTCGTCTAGCGATTGAGCATTACGAGAGTATAAAAAACGATCGACCCATACTCCCTAGTACCAAGTTGTAGTATCGGCATTAACAATAGGAGCATCTATAGAGTGATCGTTGCATAGTAGCAATCGGTCAGAAGCTCACATAGCTCACATAGCATACAGATCAAGAGTCCCACGTAGCTACGTGAGACTCTTGATCTGTTCTTGTGCTTGTGAGTCTATTGCAAAAGTCAACAAGGTTAAGATAACGCAAATACGGACTCTAAGAGTCGGGGATAGCTTCAGGGCTGACGCATTATAATTCCATTTCGAAGATTTCCTCTGGAGTCATTCG
>CAMCJO010000103.1 GCA_945875135.1 uncultured Porphyromonas sp. | reverse complement strand
GCATCGACCAAGCAGATGGATTGGTTTGGCGCCTACGTGCTGGGAGTCACGACAGCCGTCGGAGGCGGTACGCTGCGAGACCTCTTCCTCGGTACAACGCCCTTCTGGATGCTGCAGCCCTCCTACCTAATCATCACCTTTGTGGCGCTACTCTACGTATATACCTTTAGGAAGATCGTGATTCGCACAGCGCCCACAGTCTTTATCTTTGATGCTATCGGACTAGGACTCTTTATGGTGGTGGGTGTGGACAAGACGCTCGCCATGGGCTTCCCCAGTTGGGTGGCGGTCATCATGGGTACCGTGACAGGCTCCTTCGGGGGGTTGCTACGAGACATCATCCTCAATGAGACACCTCTCATCTGCCGCCAAGACATCTACGCCTTGGCCTGCATCGCCGGAGGAGTCATCTACACCCTGATGCTCCGCTTCGTACCTATAGATACAGTCTACGCACAGCTCATATCAGCTGGTATGGTCATCCTGATACGCATCCTCGCAGCGCACTACCACTGGCACTTGCCCCAGCTCAAAGGGATCGACAGCTCCCATTAACTTATAGATCTTATGAAAAACATCATGACCTTCCTACCCCTTGCCCTCACGCTCCTACTGGCTTGCCAGCCCTCCACTGAAAGCAGTGCCGAGGTACCTATGGACACGATCGCAACCGTAGACACTGTCGTAGCTGAGCCTCAGCCTGCGCTTACGGCTGAGCAGATCGTCATAGACCGAGAGCTCTCCTTCGACAAGTATACGCTTGAGGACTCCTATGAGTATAAAGATGAGACGCGCACCATACAGTGGAATAAGATACGCGAGCAACTCCTACGCATCGAACAGCTACAAGCAGAGCCACAGCAGTGGGGCGTACTGCAAAACTATAAGAACGCAAATGGCGAGGCACCGCTGACCAAAGCGTGGTCTCGCGATAGCTACAAGCTAGTCTCTGACTCGCTCGGTGTGGAGCGCTATCAGTCGGTGCCACTCTACGCACCCACAGACACCCTCAAGCCTGAGCTTTATGGTCGCGATGGGACGCTCATAGCGATGACTGACACCCTGGGTAGCAAGTTCTGGCAAGGTCGAGTCGAGTCTCCCGATGCGGAGTGGTATGTGCCACGTCGCTACGTACAGCTACTGGAGCCTGACGTCACCTTCTCGCACGTGGTCGTAGTAGATCGCAAGAACCAGCACATCGTCGTGCTGGAGCGTCAGTCGCCAGCGCACTACCTCGTGCGGAGTATCAACCCCGCCACGACGGGGCGTCACAAGCCTCCCCACGCTAAGGAGACACCTCTAGGCATCTTCCTCCTGCAACAGAAGAAGTCAAAGATGTTTTACACCAGTGACGGCTCTAGTCGCATCGCCGGCTTTGCACCGTGGGCTAGCCGCTTCACTTGCGGAGCCTATATACATGGTGTGCCCGTAAACAATCCCAAGGGTAAGATCGTCGAGTACAGTCCGTCACTTGGCACGACACCCCGCTCTCACATGTGCGTCCGCAACGCCAGCTCGCACGCTAAGTTTGTCTATGACAACTGCCCCACGCTCGCCACGCTCGTCGTCGTGATCGAGTGACCCTTTGAGGGAGGGCAGGCTTGCGGGGTGAAATATTATTTGTACCTTTGCAGGCGAAATGCATCGTCGTACTCATTGTCGCCCCATTGAGGTGGGGCTTTGGGTGGCGAGGATGTTATGAATGTCTCACAAATAACCTCATAACAAAATGTACCTAGACAGTACCAAGAAGCAAGAGATCTTCGCAAAGTACGGAGCCTCTGCACAGGACACCGGCAGTGTCGAGAGCCAGGTAGCTCTCTTTACTTATCGTATTCAGCACCTCACGGAGCACCTTAAGGAGAATAAGAAGGACTTCTCTACGTCACGTAGCCTGAAGATGCTCGTAGGTAAGCGTCGTCGTCTGCTAGACTATCTCGCCAAGAAGGATATCGAGCGTTATCGTAAGCTCATCGCTGACCTTGGCATCCGTCACACGACGAAGTTCTAAGTAGCGCAGCTAGCCGAAAGTCCTAGGTGGGGAACTAGCTACGGGAGGAGATCCGAAAAACAAATCCCCGAAGCTATTGCAGATTCAAAAAGTTTTCGTACCTTTGTACTCACAAATCGGCAGGACACCCTTTAGCACCTCTCGGTGGTTAGGCTGAGTATCGTCTTTTTTGGGATACTCATAGTAATACAAGAGGGGCATAAGAGGGAAGGTCCGAAATGCGGAAGTAGCTCAGTTGGTAGAGCACAACCTTGCCAAGGTTGGGGTCGCGGGTTCGAGTCCCGTCTTCCGCTCTTCGAGATATAAAGATATTGGTTTAGAGTAAGAACAGATAAGCGTAGTGAGCCGCACAGCTCCTACGCTTATTTTGTTTTATGATAGTTCGTCAGGAGCAGGCTAGGGGAGCAGACTAGCCAAGCTCTCTGCTCCGTCTTAGACTGAGAAGATGTATATTTGCAAGTAGAGAGAGGACGATCGGATCACTCTCTAACCTCTATTTTCTAACTTCTAACCTCTAAACTCTAATCCCTATGCACGAATTAGTTTGTCCGAATTGCCATCAGCCGTTTAGTATCGATGAGCGTGGCTATGCGCAGCTGCTAGAGCAGGTGCGTGGCGAGGCTTTTGACAAGGCGCTCGCTGAGCGCGTAGCGCTGGTAGAGGAGCAAGGCCGACAGGCGCAGCAGCTCGCCGTGGCACAGGCCGAGGCAGCACTCAAGGAGCAACTCTCACAGCGAGATAACGAGCTGGTACAGCTCCAGAGCAAGCTCGACGCTATGGGCGAGAAGAGCCAGGCGGATCTGAAGCTAGCTCTGGCCAACAAAGAGCAAACGCTCATCGAGCTGCAGGCGCAGCTAGCACAGCAAGAGAGCCTACGAGACAATGAGCGCCTGAAGGTGCAGGCCGAGAACCAGAAAGCACTACAAGCTAAGGAGCAAGAGATCACTGCACTGCAGGCTCGGGTGGAGCTACAGAGCAAAGAGGCTCAGCTAGAGGTCAAGCAACTGCAAGAGCAACACGAGCTAGAGAAGAAGGTGCTAGAGCAAGAGGTAGACTTTTACAAAGACCTCAAGTCTCGCATGTCCACCAAGATGCTGGGTGAGACACTCGAGCAGCACTGCGCCTTGGAGTTTGAGCAGAAGCTGAGACCCTTTTATCCCAACGCATACTTTGAGAAGGACAATGATGTGGTCGGTGGCACCAAGGGAGACTTCATCTTTCGTGACTATGCCGATGAAGGTGAGCTAGAGTACATCTCCATCATGTTTGAGATGAAAAACGAGTCTGACACGACCTCCACGAAGCATCGCAACGAAGACTTTCTCAAGAAGCTTGACGAGGATCGACGCAAGAAAGGGTGCGAGTACGCCGTCCTCGTGTCGCTCCTGGAGGGCGACAACGAGCTCTACAACGGCGGTATCGTCGACAAGTCACACCGCTACGAGAAGATGTATGTGATCCGCCCCCAGTTTTTCGTGCCACTCATCACGCTCCTCGTCTCCGCCTCACGCAAGAGCCTCGACATACGCAAGCAGCTCTTCGAGGCGCAACAGCAGTCCATCGATATCACACACTTTGAGGAGGATATAGAGGAGTTCAAGGAGAAGTTCGGAAACAACTACCGCCTAGCGAGTAATAAGTTTCGGGATGCAATCAAAGAGATCGACAAGTCGATCGAGCATCTGCAAAAGATCAAGAACAACCTTATCGGTAGTGAAAACAACCTGCGCCTAGCCAACGACAAGGCGGAGGCACTGACCATTCGCAAGCTCACCTACAAGAATCCGACCATGCAGGCTAAGTTTAAGGAGCTCAAGGCGCAGCGTGCACTTGAAGAGCCATCAGAGGATTAGGCTTCCAAACACGATATAATATATAGAGAGGGGACTCGACCGCTACCGTGCGATCGGGTCCCCTCTATCATTAAGAGACAGTTGACTTTTGCAACAGTCTCATTTAGCTGCGCTAGACGAGTGGCGGGAGGTCGGGACGTGTAAGGTAGTCGGCGACGACCACTGGGTAGTAGGTGTGCTCCAGGCGATGGATGCGCTCAGCGAGCGTCTCGACCGTGTCGTCAGGGTGAACCGCTAGGCGCACCTCGCAGAGCGTCGAGCCACGGTCGAACTGTTCATCGATGAGGTGGATCGTGATGCCGCTCATGGCGCAGTGCTCCTCTAGTACACGCTCATGGACGCGATCGCCATACATCCCTTTGCCCCCATAGTCGGGTAGCAGCCCTGGGTGAATGTTGAGGATCCGCTGCGGGAAAGCGCGTAGCAAGCTCTCAGGCACCAAGCCGAGGAAGCCCGCGAGAACGATCGCAGTCACCTGATATTGCTCTCGGAGTTGCTTAGCAAATGCGGGCTCACGCATCTCCTTGCGCTGGAAGGTGAGGGACGGTATGCCCAGTCTCTCAGCACGCTTGAGAACTCCAGCGTGGGGGTTGTCGGTCGCTATGAGCGCGACAGAAATGTCGTCGATATGAGCCAGATAGTGTACAAGAGCCTCCGCATTTGTTCCATTGCCTGAGGCGAAGATAGCTATGGTTTCCATTTTTATTCGTACATTTGTTGCACATAAGGGGCGCATGTGTGCAAAATGCAGTGGCATCTACACGCTTTCACGCCTCTTCTGTACAAAGGTACAGCTAAATCTGCGGATGCGCTACGCCTCAGTGCCAAGCGGTCTGCACCGATGCTTTACCGACCCAATATGACTAATCAATTATTCATCCAATAAACCTATTAAGCAATGAACGCAGAAGTAGAAAGCAAGGTCAAAGACCTAATCGCAGACAAGCTCAACGTCGAGCTCTCAGAGGTAACTCGTGAGGCCAACTTCACGACCGATCTTGGTGCTGACTCACTCGACACTGTCGAGCTGATGATGGCCTTCGAGAAGGAGTTTGATATGACCATCCCCGACGAAGAGGCTGAGGGTATCAAGACCGTTGGCGACGCTATCGACTATATCGAGAAGCAGCTAGCATAAGCCATCCTGAGGAGTAGACACCGTACTCTCCTCACCATGCGATACAGAGGTCTCGTCGCATAGCTAATGCGACTACCTATATCCTCTGTCGTATATACATAGCCCGAGGGCAAGTCTCAGATCTCCCAGCATGGGTGCTGGGCTTGCCCTTGTGCATTTCCCCACATTCAGTTTACACCGCTAGAACCTGTTGCTTATCGCAGCAGACTCCTCATATCCCTGACGCTTGACTTTGATATAGCCTATGCAATTTAACAGAGTAGTCGTGACTGGCCTAGGTGCCATCACCCCCATTGGCAATGACGCTCCTACCACTTGGCAAAACCTGCTAGCTGGTAAGAGTGGAGCAGCTCCCATCACACAGTTTGACGCCTCCAAGTTCAAGACCCAGTTCGCCTGTGAGGTCAAGGGTTTTAATCCAGAAGAGCACTTCGACCGCAAGGAGGTACGTCGCTATGACCGATACACTCAGCTCGCCCTCGTGGCAACAAAAGAGGCGATCGCAGACACAGCTGTAGACCTAGAGCATGTCGACAAAAACGAGGTCGGCGTCATCATCAGCGCAGGTATCGGAGGGCTAGAGACCTTCCAGGAGGAGATCATGCAGTATGACCCCGAGCGGGGCCCCCGCTTCAACCCCTTCTTCATCCCGAAGATGATCTCCGACATCGCTGCTGGACTCGTATCGATCGAGTACGGCTTTCACGGACCCAACTATAGCGTCGCCTCAGCTTGTGCCTCCTCGACGAATGCGATCATCGATGCCGCTATCATGATACGTCTCGGCAAGGCAAAGATGATGGTGGCCGGTGGTAGTGAGGCTGCTGTGACAGTCGCTGGTATCGGTGGCTTCAACGCGATGCACGCTCTCTCCACACGCAACGACTCACCCGAGACCGCCTCTCGTCCCTTCAGTGCTAGCCGTGACGGCTTTGTGCTAGGCGAGGGTGCTGCCATCCTCATACTAGAGGAGTATGAGCATGCGGTCGCTCGTGGTGCTAAGATCTATGCAGAGTTTGCCGGCTTCGGTCTATCGGCCGATGCGTATCACCTGACCGCTAGCCACCCAGAGGGACTGGGAGCCAAGCTCGTGATGACCCGCGCCCTAGAGGATGCAGGCATGAAGCCCGAGGATGTAGACTACATCAACGTTCACGGCACCTCGACACCTGTCGGTGATGCTTCAGAGGTCAAAGCGATCCAAAGCGTCTGGGGCGACAAAGCTTACGATCTCAACATCAGCTCCTCAAAGTCTATGACAGGGCACCTCCTCGGTGCTACGGGAGCTCTAGAGGCTATGGCTATCGTCAAGTCCATCCAGGAAGATGTCGTCACGCCGACCATCAATCATGAGCCAGGCGACGAAGATGATCAGATAGACTACAAGCTCAACTTCACCTTTGACAAGGCACAAAAGCGTACCGTCAACGTAGCCATGAGCAACACCTTCGGCTTCGGAGGCCACAACGCCTGCGTCATCTTCAAGAAGGTTCGGTAAGCGCATATTCACTACAGGTCGATCGCGCCGCATAGAGCCCCATGACAACCTATCAGCGACACTCCCTCACGCACGTCACTTTAGAGTCGACGAGTGTGAAGGGGTGTCGCTCTTTTTGCTCCTTTAGAAAGGCCGTGCTATGAGTCTGATGAGACGCTCTAGGACTAGGATGTGGCTTCAGGAGCTAGGCGAGCGCTGGCAGCATTGGTGGCGCGGCATACGTGGTGGCAGCTCGCAGCGCACGCCCAATCTGACCACACTCTTCGATCGGATAGGCATCGTGCCAGTCCGCACAGACCTCTACCAGCTAGCGATGCGTCACCGCTCCTGCACGATCATCGGGGAGGGTGGTGAGAAGCTCAATAATGAGCGACTTGAATTCCTCGGAGACGCAGTCCTCGAAGCCTCTATCTGTACCTACCTCTATCATCTCCATCCCACATGGGACGAAGGCGAGCTGAGCAAGTGCAAGAGCTCGCTCGTGAGTCGTCCCGTCAATAACGAGGTGGGCCGACGTCTGCATCTAGAGCGTTATATCGTCATGGTGCCGAGCGCATTAGACAACTCGGTAGATATCTACGGCAACACTGTGGAGGCACTCATCGGAGCCATCTACCTCGATCAGGGCTACGCCCGTACGCAGGACTTCGTCCGCGACTTTATCCTCCCCACCTATCGCGATATGCAGGCGCACACGGTGGCGAGTATCCAGAACTATAAGAGCGAGCTCATCGAGTGGGTGCAGAAGCATCACCTCTCGCACGAGTTTCGTCTCGAGGAGCACGATATGGCTCCTCACGATCACTTCGTCTACAGCGTCTGGATCGATGGCAAGCCCGTAGGGCGCGGTGCTGGCAGCAGTAAGAAGCGCGCCCAGCAGGAGGCAGCGCGTGACACCCTCGAGCTACTCCAGCAGGCCTACTCGACGATACAGCACCGCAAAGGCTAGCCG
>CAMCJO010000102.1 GCA_945875135.1 uncultured Porphyromonas sp. | reverse complement strand
AGTTATACTCAGTCGTCTCCATCTGCGCTCTAATCGTTCCTACAAGCTTATCCCCACGAGACACTAATATGTCTGCCTCAAAAGTTTCTTTCTGATGAGACCATGCCGCAGGATCTTGAACTGGTGGTTGTGGCGTGGGAGACATCATTGTACCGATACGTAGCACGATCTCATTACCCTTTTGATACTCACTTAAGTCGTGGTATTGACCTGTCTCAACTCTTCGAACCTGTACATGCAACTCATCTGTGGGGACAACCTCAGGAGTTAGATTGACTATCCTAAAGGAGATACAGGAAGCTATAGGGGGGTTATTGGGGGTTGGTCCATCGCAAGAGCTAAGTAGCCCTACGATAAGCAGGCTTGCAACTATGGCAAAAGCCTTAGCACTGGTCATTAGTATTTCGGATAAATGCTTAGTCGACATATTCTTCAGGTCTGAAGTTATTTGGTTTCCAGGAGCAAAGATACACAACCTTCTCTAAAAGGCAAGTGCCAAGACTCTCCTGCGAGGGCACTGACTACTAGTCTCTAATCGCTAAAAGCATTACCTTTGCCAATAGAATAAATTAGATAGACTAGCATCATGGCTAAAAAAGAGATCAAAGAACTCACACCACGTGACGAAAACTACTCACAGTGGTACCAAGATATCGTCGTAAAGGCCGGACTGGCTGAGAACTCCTCCGTGCGTGGCTGTATGGTCATCAAGCCCTACGGCTACGGCATCTGGGAGAAGATGCAGCAAGACCTCGATCGTCGATTTAAGGAGACGGGACACAGCAACGCTTACTTTCCACTCTTTATCCCCAAGAGCTACCTCAGCCGCGAGGCCGAGCATATCGAGGGCTTTGCCAAGGAGTGTGCCGTCGTGACGCACTACAGACTGCGTACCAATGAGGCGGGCGATGGCGTAGAGGTGGACCCCAACGCTAAGCTCGAGGAGGAGCTGATCGTTCGTCCGACGAGTGAGACCATCATTTGGAGTACCTACAAGAACTGGATCCAGAGCTACCGAGACCTGCCACTACTCTGTAATCAGTGGGCCAACGTGGTGCGCTGGGAGATGCGTACGCGTCTCTTCCTTCGCACGGCTGAGTTCCTCTGGCAAGAGGGGCACACGGCACATGCTACCCAAGAGGAGGCAATCGCTGAGGCACGCAAGATGATCGGCGTCTATGAGGACTTCGCCCGTGAGATGCTGGCGCTGCCGGTTATCGTCGGGGTCAAGAGCGAGACCGAGCGCTTCGCCGGAGCTATCGACACCTACACCATCGAGGCTATGATGCAAGACGGCAAAGCTTTGCAGTCTGGTACGTCGCACTTCCTAGGACAAAACTTCGCTAAGGCGTTTGACGTTACCTTCCTTGATAAGGAGGGCAATCGTGACTACGTTTGGGCTACTTCGTGGGGTGTGTCCACACGTCTCGTCGGTGCGCTCATCATGGCGCACAGCGACGACAACGGTCTAGTTCTGCCCCCACGCATTGCGCCTATTCAGGTGGTCATCGTGCCGATCTACAAGAGCGAGGAGGAGCTGCAGCGCATCCACGAGACAGCCGACAAGATCGTCAGCGAGCTACGTCAGCATGGCGTATCGGTTCAGATTGATGACAATGACAATAAGAAGCCCGGGTGGAAGTTTGCTGAGTATGAGATGAAGGGTGTCCCCGTACGTCTCGCTCTCGGTATGCGCGACCTGGAGCATGGCACCGTCGAGGTGGCTCGTCGTGACACGCTCACCAAGGAGACCATGCCACTCGAGGGTATCTCCGCACATATTGAGCAGCTACTCGAGGAGATCCAGAGCAATCTTTACAACCGCTCGCTCCAGTCGCTCAAGGATCGCACTTACATCTGCGACAGCTACGATGAATTCAAAGAGCGCATCGAGGATGGCGGCTTCTTCCTCTGCCACTGGGACGGCACAGCCGAGACGGAGGCACGTATCAAGGAGGAGACCAAAGCAACGATCCGCTGCATACCGCGTGACATCCCCTCGGAGCCTGGTCGCTGTATGGTGACTGGTCGCCCCTCTAAGTGCCGGGTCATCATCGCTCGCTCTTACTAAGACATAAGACAATGAAAATGCGCAATTCACTGATCGCACACTCAGGCGGTGTGGATAGCACGACGCTCCTCTACGAATATCGTGAGGAGGTGGCTTGTGCTGTGGGCTTCGACTACGGCTCCAAGCACAATGCTCGTGAGCTGGCCGCTGCCAAGGCTATCTGCCGCGAGCTAGAGATACCCTACCTGATCATCCCACTCGCCTTCATCGAGGAGTACTTTCGCAGTGACCTCCTCCTCTCGGGTGGCGAGATGCAGCTCGGGGACTATTCTGAGGAGAATATAAGCTCGACGGTGGTGCCCTTTCGCAATGGCATCATGCTGAGCGTCCTCGCAGGGTTGGCCGAGAGCCGTGACTTGCAGCAGGTGCTCATCGCGAATCACTTTGGCGACCACGCCATCTACCCAGACTGTCGTGAGAGTTTTGTCAAGCCTATGGGCGAGGCGATCACGGCTGGCACCAGCAATGGGGTCAAGCTGGTGGCTCCCTACACGACCCTCACGAAAGCTGAAATCGTAGCTCGAGGCACTCGTCTTGGGGTGCCTTACGGCAAAACGTACAGTTGCTATCAGGGGGGCGAACGGCACTGCGGACGCTGCGGCACTTGTCGGGAGCGTCACGATGCTTTTGTCGCAAACGGACTGGAGGACCCGACGCTTTACGAGGAGTAGGTAGCGGTATGCTCGTCATCCCAGAAGCTTTCGATCAGAACAATGCCGAGCAGATGTCTGCCCTGCAATGCCTCGAGCAGACCTCTATGAGTCTCTTCCTGACGGGTAGTGCGGGAACGGGCAAGTCCTACTTCCTGCAGCACTACTGCGAGGTGACTCACAAGAAGTTTATCAAGCTTGCCCCGACCGGGCTGGCTGCGCTCAATATCCATGGGCAGACGATCCACAGCTTCTTCCGGCTACCACTAGCACCGCTGACAGATCCCAACCATACCTCCGCCATCACACGCCGCTACCGCAAGGACAAGCGGGAGCTCATCCGTCAGCTCGACCTGATCATCATCGACGAGATATCGATGGTGCGGTGCGACCTGCTCGACGCCATGGATCGTATCCTGCGCAGTGTGAGGCACAGCCGGGTGCCCTTTGGGGGTGTGCAACTCCTCATGGTGGGCGACCCATTTCAGCTACCGCCAGTCACGACAGCCTCCGATCAGGAGGAGATGCAGCGCACTTATCCAGAGAGTGACGGCTTTTACTTCTTTGAGGCACACGCCTACGCAGCACTGGCGCCCATCTCCATAGTCTTACGTCGCATGTATCGCCAGAGCGACCAGCACTTTGTCTCTGCACTTGAGGAGATCCGCCTAGGACGTGTCAGCGAGGACACGGTCGCCCTACTCAACAGCCGCGTCTCCCCGCAGTGGCAGGAGGAGTTGCTCCAGAGCGACCAGCATGCGGTGCTACTCTTCTCGCATAGAGCCAATGTGGAGGCGTACAACCAGTCTCGCTGCGCCGAGCTTGATGCCAAAGAGGTAACCTTCCGCGGCAAGCTCAAGGGCAAGATCCCCGCCTCTGCGCTCCCTGTCCCCGAAGAGTTTTCGCTCAAGGTGGGCACTCAGGTGATGCTCGTGAGCAACCACCCCGACGGAGCGTGGGTCAACGGCACGACGGGCGTCATCACGAAGCTCGTCGGCGGGACTATCGGCGACATCACGGAGCCGTATGCCAAGGTGAAGACGCCCGATGGCGAGACTATCATCGTCACACCACACACCTGGTCGCAGGTGGACTACGACTACGACGAGGAGAAGGGGGAGATCGTCGAGCGACAGACTGGCTCCTACACGCAGCTACCGCTCATCGTCGCTTACTCTATCACGGTCCACAAAGCTCAGGGGCAAACGTGCGACCAAATCGTGGTCGACCCAAGTCGCTTCTTCGCCCCAGGACAAGGGTACGTCGCACTCAGTCGCTGTCGCACGCTCCAGGGGCTGACGCTCACACAGCCGCTCAAGCCACACAACCTACGCACCGCCCCTTCGGTACTACAATTCTACCGAAAGATCATTTCAGAGGTTAGAGATTAGAAGTTAGAGATTAGACTCTAGGAGCACTAGCGTTTCTAGGGGCAACTAGTGCCACTAGAGGCACTAGTCACACTAGCGTCCCTAGCCAAAAGCCTGCTCTCAGAACGAGATCCAGCGAACGTAAGCGAAGTCCATCAGATGAGGTAGCTCCGGCAGATAAGGGCGCAGACGCACCGCTATCTGATACTTGCCCGGCCGAGCCGATGGCACCGTCAGCTCATAGGTGCGGATCGTTCCCATGCGTGGCATCACCTCGTGGAAGAGATCCTTGCCCACATACTGCACTTCGCCCGTCAGCTCGTCTCGCGTCGTGACAATCAGCTCGGCAACGAGATCAGCCTCGACTTGCCCCGCATCGATCGTCACCCTAAAGGTCGGATCGCTACGCTGGCCGTCATAGTTTGGTTCTCGCATGACACCCTCAAAGGTCGCTTCCTGCACGGTGATCGTATCCCACGTGGCAGCGACCTGTTGCTTCCAAGCCACTATATCACGAGCCTGCTGGTAGCCCTGATGCTCTAGGAGCTCGGAGCGTACAGCCAGCTTATTGTAGAGGCGCTCATAGTAGTCGTCCAGCATGCGTCGCATCGTAAAGTGTGGCGCGATGTAGAGCATCGAGCGCTTGATATAGTCTACCCAGCGATCCGAGCAACCAGCAGGCATATCGGCATAGTAAATGGGTACGATCTCCTGCTCTATGAGGTGGTAGATTGTCATCGCATCAAGCTGATCCTGCAGATGCTGATCGGTGTAAGTACGCTCTGCCGAGAGCGCCCAGCCGGCACCCTCCTTGTACCCTTCGTACCACCAGCCGTCCAGCACGGAGAGGTTGAGGACACCGTTCATCTCGGCCTTTTCGCCAGAAGTACCAGAGGCCTCCATGAGGCGTGTCGGGTTGTTGAGCCATACATCGACGCCCGGGATAAGCGTCTTGGCAAGCTCTATATCGTAGTCGGGCAGGAAGATGATCTTACCGACAAACTGTGGCATGCGGCTCACCTCTATGATGCGCTTAATAAGTGCCTGACCACCGCCATCGGCCGGGTGCGCCTTGCCCGCAAAGATGAAACGGACGGGGTGCTCTTTATTGTCCAGGATCTTAGCCAAAGCCTCTAGATCCTCAAAAAGCAGGTGAGCACGCTTGTAAGTAGCGAAGCGTCGTGAGAAACCTATGTAGAGGGCCCGCTCCTCTAGCTCATCGAGCGTCGCCTTAGCAAGCTGTGGCGGGAGACCTATCTGTCCGTGGGTCTCTATGATCGTGTGCTGTATGTGCTGTATTAGCCGTCTCTTGAGTCGCTGCCGTATCTGACGTATCTCCTCGCTCGGCACGCTCACGATCTTAGCCCACATCTCCTCTTGAGACTGATGGCTTAGATAGTCCGCGCCAAAGTGACAAGCGAAGAACTGCTGCCACTCAGGCGCTGCCCAGGTAGGCAAATGCACCCCATTCGTTACATAAGTGACGTGGCTCTCCTCGGGGAAGAAACCCTCCCAGACGGGGGCAAACATACGCTTCGACACATCGCCGTGTAACTTGCTCACACCATTGGCCTCCTGTGAAGTATGTAGTGCCAAGACGCTCATGGAGAACTTACCGCCGCTCCCGTGGCTATCCTTGCCCAGCTGGATAAACTCATCACGAGAGATACCCAGACGACTATAGAAGGGCGTGAAGTAACGATCGATCAAGGCATCCTCAAAGTAGTCATGTCCTGCCGGCACAGGCGTATGAACCGTATAGAGCGAAGAGGCGCGTACCACCTCCAGTGCTACATCAAAGGGCAAGCCCCTATCCTCCACCAGATTGACCAGTCGCTCCACGTTCATAAAGGCCGCATGCCCCTCGTTCATGTGATACACATCGCACGTGATGCCGAGCTGCTTGAGGAGCATCGTACCACCGATGCCTAGGAGGTACTCCTGACGAAGTCGATTCTCCCAGTCGCCGCCATAGAGGCTGTGGGTGATGCTTTTGGCCAAATCCTCATTTTCAGGCACATCTGTGTCCAGCAGATAGAGCGACACGCGACCTACCGGCACACGCCATACCTGACAAACGACAGGCAGTGAAGCCATCTCTAGTTGTAGCGTCAGTCGCTCGCCATGCTCGTTGAGGACTGGCTCGAGGGGCAGGTTGTGAAAGTTTTGCGGTACATAGTGCGCCACCTGATTACCACTCGGATCAAGGCTCTGCGTGAAGTAGCCGTAACGGTAGAGAAGGCCCACGGCGGTGAGGCGGACGTTGCTATCGCTCGCCTCCTTGACATAGTCACCCGCGAGGATGCCTAGGCCACCCGAGTAGATGTGGAGCGTATTGCTAATGCCGTACTCCATACAGAAGTAAGCAACCGAGGGACGCGTCTCATCGGGACGCTCCTGCAGATAGGCCTGTAGCCCATCGTATAGTGCCTGCACCTCTGCGAGGAAGGCGTGATCCTGACAAAGCTCCACAATACGCTCAGCACCTAGGAGGTGAAGCATCCAGCGAGGATTGCCATCAGTCTGCGCCCACAGCTCGGGGTCGATAGACTGAAAGAGTCGTATAGCGCGTGGCTGCCAAGACCACCATAAGTTCATCGTAAGATCCTTGAGCGATTGCAGCTCTGCGGGGAGGTTAGACTGGCTGTATATCTCTGTCCACTGCGGTGGATTACTCTTGTATTGTGGTATCATTTGCGTCTGTTCTATAGATCTGGTTACCTAAAGACACTGCGAAGGTACGACTATTTCGTGCAATGGCTGTTACGCCACGCCCTCCAGAATGTTGCCACCGTTGGAAATTGCATTAGTGGGTGGAATGTACGATGCAACAGTCTCAACCATAGATTTGCGAAATAATAAAAAAACTCGTATCTTCGTAGACATGAATGAATCCACTAATAACCAAACAAGAATAGACGTATGAATATTTCTACACACTGGCGACTACTTGTCGTCTTGTCACTGCTACTATGTAGTGTCGTACAGCTACTAGCGCGACCGTTGAGTGAACATGAGGCACGACTGTTGGCTGAGAGATTTTTCAATCAGTCGCTCTGCAGCCGACAAATGCTCACCCCTCGGCAGATGTCGCTGGATCTTAATGCCACTGTCAGTGAAGGTCTCATCACTATGACAACCTCAAAGGGGATTGGTAAGACCATCGCATTGGGTATTGAGACAAAAGAGGGCGAGGAATATACCATCGAGGGTGTCGAAACAACAAATGGTTTTGACGAATTTGGGAGACTTCTTTACACCCTCAAGAGCCAAACAATTATCATCAAGGGGGCGGTCACCGCACTTTATTGTTGGGATAACAAACTCACGACGCTAGATGTGACGCAATGCCCAGAACTCACTGAGCTTTATTGT
>CAMCJO010000101.1 GCA_945875135.1 uncultured Porphyromonas sp. | reverse complement strand
GACAGTACAGCTCCGTGACGGACAATAGTATCTTCGCCTCCTTCGGGAGTAACTATTGGGTCATCTTCGCTTTCCTCCTCTGCACGATGCTGGTAAAAGTCTTTGCCTCCGTAGCGACCAATAGCGGTGGCGGGTGTGGTGGACTCTTTGCACCTAGCCTCTTCGTGGGGGGCTTGTGTGGCTTTGTCTTTGCCTATGCGCTAAACTTCTTCCCCTTCATTGAGGTCTATCTACCGCAAAAGAACTTTGTCCTCATGGGCATGGCGGGCGTGATGGCTGGCGTGATGCATGCGCCACTGACGGGCACCTTCCTCATCGCCGAGTTGACGGGTGGCTACAACCTGCTCCTGCCACTCATGCTGGTCGCTATCTGCTCCTATGGGACGATCCGCATCTTCATGCCTCACAGCATTTACTCCCTCCGTCTAGCGCAGCAGGGCAAGTTGATGACTCACAGCAAGGATCAAGCGGTGCTCACGGTGATGAGCATCGATAATGTGATCGAGACAGACTTCGATAAGGTCTACCCCGACATGACGCTCGGCGAACTGGTTCAGGTGGTGGGGCGTGCTAAGCGTAATCTCTTCCCCGTGGTGGAGCGTGAGACAGACAAGCTCCTCGGGGTGGTTTCGCTCGATGATATACGCAATATCATGTTTCGCCCTGAGCTTTACGATCGCTACAAGGTCGACCGCATTATGGTCTCCCCGCCAGCCCGCATCCAGAGCGATATGCACATGGATCACATCATGCACCTCTTTGACGAGACCAAGGCGTGGAACCTCCCCGTCGTAACGCCCGAGGGGCAGTACCTCGGCTATGTCTCCAAGTCTAAGATATTCAACACCTACCGAGAGGTGCTCAACGTCCTCTCACCTGACGAATAAACAGCTATGAAGAAAGATCAAGTTCGCATCATCTTTTACGGCACCGCTCCCTTTGCGACGGCCTGCCTAGAGCGTCTCGTCGACGAGGGCTACCCTATTGTCGCTGTCGTCACGGCTCCCGACAAGCCTGCGGGTCGTGGGCACCGCCTACAGCCCTCGGCGGTCAAGGTCTGTGCGACCAAGCTCGGACTACCTATATTACAGCCGACCAACCTACGAGACGACGCTTTCGTCCAGCAACTCACGGAGCTAAAGCCAACGCTCGGCGTGGTGGTCGCCTTCCGTATGCTACCTCGTGAGGTGTGGAGCTTGCCCCCATGGGGGACGGTCAATATACATGGCTCGCTACTCCCGCAGTATCGTGGCGCCGCTCCGATCAATTGGGCACTAATCAATGGCGAAAGCGAGACGGGTGTGACCCTCTTCCAGCTACGTCACGAGATCGATACGGGAGACATCATTGCCGCTTCGGCCTGTCCGATCGAGCCGGAGGACAACTTCGGCACGCTTTACGACAAACTGATGGCTCTGGGTGCTGAGCTACTGGCTCACGGCTTGAGCCTACTGACGCAGCACGAGGGGCGCTACCCACAAGCACTCCCGCAAGAGGAGCACCCCGACCTGCGCCCTGCGCCTAAGCTTACGAAAGAGAATACGCGCATTGACTGGCACCAGTCAGCGCACGAGATACACAACCTGGTACGTGGCTTGGCACCTCAGCCTGGTGCCTGGACGATGCTAGAGCTTCCCAACGAAGAGCCTCTCCTTGTCAAGATCTACGCTACCACGCTCCCGCAGCAGGAAGCGGACGAGCGACTCGTGGGACAGTGCCTCTCGCCTCGCAAAGGTCAACTAGCCGTGCAGTGTGGCGATGGACTGCTCCTCATCGAGCAGCTAAAGCCTCAGGGCAAGAAACTGCTCTCGGCACGTGACTGGCTCAACGGACTCAAAGTCTCTGTCGAGGAGGTTCGCTTTGTCTAGCCACTTCCATACAAGCAAAGTGACCCCACAGCTATCCATCACCCTGCCCCCCTCGAAGAGTCTCTACAACCGGCTCTTTGTGATGGCGCGACTAGCGCACCGGCCCATCCCCTCGCTGTGGCGTCAGCTAGACCTCTGCGAAGACTTGGCGGTGATGCTGCACGCCTCGGGGAGTAGCGAGGAGCGCATATCCGTAGGGGCTTCGGGCACGGCTATGCGCCTCTTGACGGCACTCTTCGCTTTGACCACAGAGCGAGAAGTGCTGCTGGTCTCGCCTGTTCGTCGTATGACAGAGCGACCACTGGCACAGCTCATCGCACTACTCTCTCAACTCGGAGCCGACCTCGCCCAACCTGCGTCCCAAGAGCCTGTCGAAGGGCTCTACCCACTGGTGCGCATTCGTCCGATGAGCTCGCAGCAGAAAGGTCTCTCCACGCTAACCCTGCCGAGCGGACTAGAGAGTAGCCAGACGGTCAGCGCCCTACTCCTCATTGCTTCCTATCTGCCCCACGGACTAGCCCTTCGCTGGCAAGACGACCAGCTCCCCAGTGCCTCTTACATTCAGTTGACCTGCTCCCTGATACAGGCGTGCGGCATCGAGCTGACAGTTGATCGCCACGGGATCTATGTTGCCCCAGGAGCCTACTGCGAGGCAACGCTCACACGCCTACTCTCGCACCCCATTGGTGACTGGTCCTCAGCGCAGTACCCCCTCCAGTGGGCGCTCATGGCGCCACGTCCCTGCCAGCTCTTGCTAACCAACGTCCCAGCGCAGAGCTTACAGCCTGACGCACGTTCCTTAGATCTCCTACAGATCTCCCCCGAATGGCTAAGTGCCGGCGATGACACCCTCTGCTTCGACAGCGAGCTCCTGCAGAAGCATTTGCGTAAGCTCACGTTTGGGAGCCTCTCCCTGTCGAACAATCCTGACTTCGCCCCCACACTCATTGCGCTCCTCCTCTACTATCAGAAGAAAGCTCAGCTCCGTGGTCTAGGCCTCCTACGCCTCAAAGAGAGCGACCGCATCGCCCTCATTCTGCGCAATGGCGAGCAGCTCGGTTATCAGCTCACCTACGAGACGGAGAGCGGCTTCTGCTTAGCCGGTAGTGCGCCAAGCTCCGTTCACACCCCAGTACCCATTGCTACAGATGCCGACCACCGTATGGTGATGGCGTGGGCTCCCTTCGCCTGGTATCACCAGCTAGAGATAGAGACTCCACAAGCGGTCGACAAGAGCTACCCCACCTTCTGGCGAGACCTTCGCAAGCTCTGCGAGGTCATCGAGACACCTTTATATATATGAGCACGCATCCCCTTCACTATGACCTTTGACACACTAGCCCTTTCGCCCGAACTCCTTCGTGCCACCACCGACCTAGGCTTCTCAGAGCCGATGCCTGTACAGCAGGAGGTCATCCCATACCTATCTAGCCATCGCGGGGATTTGATTGCGCTCTCCAAGACCGGCTCGGGCAAGACAGCCGCCTACGGACTGCCCCTCTTAGAGCGCATCATACAGGCAAAAGGCTCCGCACCCTGTGGACTCATTCTCACGCCAACACGAGAGCTGGCAATACAGGTACAGAGCGACTTAGTCGCTTTGGCTAAGTACACCTCCGTTCGTCAAATCTTAGCCCTTTACGGCGGTGCCTCCATCGAAGAGCAGATCCGTCAGCTCGCCAAGGGATACCAGATTATAGTAGCCACTCCCGGCAGACTATGCGACCTGCTCCGGCGCAAAGCTGTCAAGCTGCGCAAGGTCTCAGTCATCGTCCTAGACGAAGCCGATGTGATGCTCGATATGGGCTTCCAGCGAGATCTGCAGGAGATCCTGCAGGCGGTACCGCAACAGGTAGAGCATTGGCTCTTTTCCGCCACCATGAGCCGAGAGGTGCGAGAGATAGCGGACAACTATATCAGCGATGCCCACGAAGTGCAGATAGGTGCGCTCAATAAAGCGAATGCGGACATCAAGCATCTCTACGTAGCGGTCCCAGCACGGCACAAGTATGCCGCTCTGAAGCGTGTCGTCGACTACTACCCCAATATCTACGGAATCATCTTCTGCCGTACCCGTGCCGAGACCAAGGAGATCGCCGAGTGGCTCATACGAGATGGGTACAATGCCGATGCACTACATGGCGATCTGAGCCAAGCGCAGCGGGATATGGTGATGAACCGCTTCCGCATACGCAACCTGCAGCTGCTCGTTGCGACCGACGTAGCAGCACGTGGACTCGATGTAGACGATGTGACTCATGTGCTTCACTATGGCCTGCCCGCCGATCCCGACAGCTACACACACCGCAGCGGACGCACCGCCCGTGCCGGCAAGACGGGTCTCTCGATAGCCATCTGCCATCTACGCGACAGCAAGCAGATACGCATCATCGAGCAGCACGCTGGCATTCGTATTGAGTCGATGCCCCTCCCCTCTGGTCAGGAGATTTGTAAGAAGCAACTCTTCGCTCTAGCGACCAGGATTGAGTATGCCGACAGCAACGAGCATGGCACCCAGTACGATGAGCTGCTCAATGCGATCGTGCAGAAGCTCGCTTGGCTCCCTCCCGAGGAGATCATACGTCGTGTCCTCACGCTGGAGGCGGACCGTATCATGCGCTACTACGCCAATACGCCCGACCTCTCGGCTCAAGAGCTGGCCACCGAAGAGCCTAAGTATAGGACAAAAGGTTCCCCCGCGGAGCATTGCAAAGCTCCCAAAAAGCGTAGTCGCACCGACCTGCCGCCCATGACCTCGCTACGGATCAACCTCGGCAAGCGTGACCAGCTCTATCCGAATCGTCTCTTAGAATTGATCAACCGCACACTCCCCTATAAAATCACCATTGGCAAGATAGATCTCAGTCCCAGCTACAGCTACTTTGAGGTGGCCAGCGAATGGGCCGAGACAGTCGCAGCAGCCCTGAGCGAGGAGGAGTACAACGGTCGCCCCATCCGTGTCACCATTCAGAAAGATCGGTAAAGCCTCGAGCCTGTAGCACTGTCCACGCTCACCAAAGCATAGCCAAAAGAGTCGCCAGACTCCCTCTTTTTCACGCTGAGGCACCTTTTAGGTATTGCAAAATTGTGAATTATTTGCTACCTTGCGACAAGTTTGGTGAGAGGCTAGTCAAGTAAGCCTAAGTAAGGGGAGAAACAAAGCTTCAGGAGCCCCTACTTTCGCCCACCTCCGAGTAGCCTATTCGCTAAACTTACAAAGACGATCGCTGCGCTAGCTAGCGGCGTCTAGGAGGTTGCAAACAAATTATTCACTCTAATATAACAGGCTATGCAATTGTATCAGACATCAGACATTCGAAACATCGCCGTCATCGGCGGCTCGGGTAGCGGCAAGACAACTCTTGCCGAGGCTATGCTCTTTGAGAGTGGCGTCATCAAGCGCCGCGGGACTATCGAAGCACAAAACACCGTGTGCGACTACTTCCCCGTAGAGAAGGAGTATGGCTATACCGTTTTCTCAACCCTATTTAGTGTCGAGTTTGCTGGTCGCAAGCTCAACTTCATCGACTGCGCAGGCTCCGATGACTTCGTCGGTGGCACTGTCGCCGCACTCCATGTGACCGACTCGGCTCTCGCTGTGGTCAATGCCAAGGAGGGCGTCGAGGTCGGTCTGATCAATCAGATGCGTATCATAGAGCAACTGCATAAGCCTGTGCTCTTTACCATCAATCAGCTAGATAGCGACAAGGCAGACTACGAGAGCACAGTCGCTGGACTCAAGGCTCGCTACGGTGGCAAAGTGGTCGTCATACAGTATCCCGTACAGGAGGGTCCAGACTTCCATCAGGTGGTCGATGTGCTCAATATGAAGATGTACCAGTGGAAGCCCGAGGGCGGTACTCCCGAAGAGCTGGAGATCCCTGCTGATCAGCAAGAACGTGCCGAGGAGCTACGCCAAGCACTTATCGAGTCGGCTGCTGAGCACGAGGAGCATCTGATGGAGACCTTCTTTGAGAAGGGTTCGCTCGACGAGGAGGAGATCGTACAGGGCATGCGCAAGGGTATCGTCCTCGGCGATATGTATCCCGTCTTCTGCGTCAGTGCACTCAAGGATATGGGCGTACGTCGTACGATGACCTTCCTGGGTGATGTAGCGCCTCGCGTCACCGAGTCTGCGCTCCCCGTCACGACGGAGGGCGTCGAGGTAGCGCCCGATGCTACCGCTCCCGTGAGTCTCTACTTCTTCAAGAGTACCGTGGAGCCACATATCGGTGAGGTCTCTTACTTCAAGGTTATGAGCGGTACCCTCAAGGAGGGCATGGACTTGACCAATGCGAACAATGGCTCCAAGGAGCGCCTCGGCCAGATCAATGTGGTGGCTGGATCGCAAAAGGAGAAGGTGAGCCAGCTCGTCGCTGGAGACTTTGGCGCTGCCGTAAAGCTCAAGGATGTACGTCGTGGAGCCACCCTCAACGATAAGGGCGTGGACTACCAGTTCCCCAATATCGAGTACCCCGCTCCCAAGTACCGCCGTGCTATCGTAGCCGTCAACAGTGCCGATGCTGAGAAGCTGAGCGAGGCGCTCACACGTATGCAGGAGGAGGATCCCACATGGATCGCTCAGCAGAGCAAGGAGCTACGCCAGCTGATCGTGTATGGTCAGGGAGAGTTTCACCTACGTACGCTCAAGTGGCGACTGGAGAACAATGACAAGATCCCCGTCACCTTTGAGGAGCCACGCATCCCCTACCG
Source organism: uncultured Porphyromonas sp. (assembly GCA_945875135.1). Lineage (GTDB taxonomy): Bacteria > Bacteroidota > Bacteroidia > Bacteroidales > Porphyromonadaceae > Porphyromonas. Next base: position 893 of record CAMCJO010000101.1, on the reverse strand, counting down.
TGAGACCATTACGAAAGCAGCACGCGCTGACTACCGTCACAAGAAGCAGTCGGGCGGTGCTGGCCAATTTGGCGAGGTACATCTGATCGTCGAGCCTTACGAGGAGGGCAAAGAGCTACCGAGCGTCTTCCGCTTTAACAACCAGGAGTTCAAGATCACGGCTCGTGACACCCAGACTGTCGAACTAGCCTGGGGTGGCAAGCTCATCTTCGTCAATAGTGTCGTAGGTGGCGCCATCGACAACCGCTTCATGCCAGCTATCCTCAAGGGTATCATGGAGCGTATGGAGCGTGGTCCACTGACTGGATCCTATGCTCGCGACGTGCGTGTGATCGTCTACGATGGTAAGATGCACCCCGTAGATAGCAATGAGATCTCCTTTATGCTGGCTGGGCGCAATGCCTTTAGCGAGGCCTTCCGCAATGCAGGTCCTAAGATCCTCGAGCCTATCTACAGTGTCGATGTGACCGTACCCGCAGACTACCTAGGCGATGTGATGAGCGACCTGCAGGGACGCCGTGCGCTCATCATGGGTATGAGCAGCGATGGCAACTACGAGCAGCTCTCTGCCAAGGTGCCTCTCAAGGAGATGAGCGACTACTCTACTTCGCTCAGTTCGCTGACGGGTGGTCGCGCTTCTTTTGTCATGAAGTTTGACGCTTACGAGCTAGTACCGACAGATGTCCAGGAGGCACTCCTGAAGGCCTACGCAGAGGAGAGCGAGGAGGAGTAACAGACGGCTTCCCGCTACCCTACTAAGTATCAGAGCGGTCTCAGGTCACGACGATTTGAGGCCGCTCTCTCTGTATGCGCTTGGGAGCGCAGTCGACAGCTTTCCCTAAATGCACTACTTGCCAATTTGTATCATACTGATTTCTTAGCAGATACGAGTT
>CAMCJO010000100.1 GCA_945875135.1 uncultured Porphyromonas sp. | reverse complement strand
GGCAGCTGATAGTCACACAGCATCATGTCTAGATTGTACACTTCGTCCCAGAGGAAGATGCCGACCATGTTCAGCCCGCGCTCATGGTAGGTGTTGTAAACTTTGATCAGGTTAGGCATCTCGTTGAGACAAGGCCTGCACCAACCAGACCCGCAGTGTACGAGGGTGTAGCAGCCTGGTGCCAGGTGCTCCGAGAGTCGTGTCGTATCTCCTTGTAGTGTCTCTAGAGTGAGGTCCACCATAGGTGATCCAGGAGCGGTTTTGTAAAAGTTGTCTACGGTGCGTAGGTACAGCGCTACCTCGCGATTGTTGAGTACGACAGGACCCATAGAGCTTCGCACGAAAGGCACCATCTCGAGGAGGCTCTCATAGTTGATCGTCAGGAGCATCACAGTGGCGATGATCCCCACCGGGTCGTTGGGGAGGCGCAGGCAGTAGTCCTTAGCGAGGACGATGTAGTCATCGATAGAGGTCTTGAAGTCCTCATCGAAGGGGGCGTAGAGCGCACTATCAGGGGGTATGGCTGCTAGCTTTAGTTTGAAGACATTGCCTAGGCTGTCGAGGGAGTCATAGAGACGGTTGAGCTCTTTGTTGAGATAGTCGCCCTCGAGTAGTTTACGCTGGGTGAAGTCAATGGTGAGCGGTTCCGTCGTGAGGATGACTGGGATAGGCTCTTCGCCAGGCAGGTCTAGGTAGGCTAAGTTTTGGCTCATGCTGTCCACATAGTTGCCCTTGAGTGTAACCCTCCCTTTGTGCATATAGCTACTATCGATAGCCTTGCCATCGAGCAGTAGCTTGATCATTGGCGGGTCGGCACCCCCCTGTACATTGGCGTATACCGATATGTGGTACCGCTCCTGCTGCTGGCAGCCACAGAAGAGCCCTATGGCAACGAAAGAGATAAGCAGCAGCACCCTCGTGAGATGCTGCTTAGAGAGCTGTGGTGACATGTGGGTGGACATGAGATGGAGGAGGGGTATTACGACTCGGGCATCAAGATCTCTAGTAGCTCCTGGACCCCTTGTGTGGCTACCTTCTGGATATGTGTGACATGAGCGATGCCGTGCGTGTTGACCTCTTTGGGATCAATGAGGTAGATGGGGGTGCCGTTGGGCACGTAGGCGAGGAGGCTCGCGGCGGGGTAGACGTTGAGCGAGGTACCCACGACCACCATGATGTCTGCCTGGCTAGCCTCACGAATGGCTGGCTCGATCATCGGCACTGCCTCGCCAAACCATACGATAAAAGGTCTCAGCTGCGACCCGTCGGGAGCAAGATCGCCCACATGCAGGTCGGGGTGCTCGGGATCTACGGGATAAGTCTTCTGCGTATTGCGCACGGAGCAGTTTTTCATTAGCTCGCCATGGAGGTGGATCACCTTGCTGCTGCCAGCGCGCTCGTGGAGGTTGTCCACATTTTGCGTCACGACCGTCACATCGTACTGACGCTCTAGCTCGGCTAGTCCGTAGTGTGCTGCATTGGGCTCGCAGCCTACATAGTCACGACGACGGTCATTGTAAAAGTCTAGCACCAACTTGGGATTGCGTATGAAGCCCTCGATAGAGGCTACGTCCTGGACGGGGTAGTTCTCCCACAGTCCGTCACTATCTCTAAAGGTTGATATGCCACTCTCGGCACTGACGCCAGCACCGGTGAGGATGACCAGCTTGCGCTTCGCTTGATTGCTTGGGTTATTCATGATGTCTCTCTTCTTTATAGTGTATGCCTAAGGTACGAAACTTATTTCTCAAGGTCAAATAGAGGCTCGGGCTGCAAGAGCTGAAAGCCCTGTCGGTGCAAGGGGCAGGAACCGTGCTGGCGTATCCCCTCACGGTGCTGCGCTGTCGGGTAACCTTTGTTTTGCGCCCAGCCGTAGTGCGGGTAGTGCTGTGCCTGCTGGGTCATATACTCATCTCGGTGCGTCTTGGCTAGGATAGAGGCGGCGGCGATGGCTAGGTAGCGGTCGTCGCCCTTGACGATGGTGTGGTACTCGACCTCGTCGGGGCGTGGGTCGTAGTAGTTGCCGTCGATGAGCAGACGCTCGGGCGTGCAGGGCAATGCCTCGATGGCGCGCTGCATAGCGAGCATAGAGGCGTGGAGGATGTTGATCTGCTGGATCTCCTGAACGGTTGCCACGCCCACTGCCCACGCTGTGGCGTGCTCCTCGATGAAGTGGCGCAGCTCTTCGCGCTGCTTTGCTGTGAGCTTCTTACTATCTCGCAGATGCGGATGGTCTAGCGTGTCGGGCCAGACGACTGCTGCCGCATAGAGGTCGCCAGCGAGGGCTCCTCGTCCAGCCTCGTCACAGCCGCACTCGATGAGTCCGTCCGATGCGTAGCGATGTAGTAAGGGCATGGCACCTTTAGCCTAGCATGGTGAGGGCACGTCGTAGTGCTTTCGCAAAGATCTCTAGATCCTCGTGCGTGTTGTACAGCCCGAGGGAGGCACGAATCGTAGCGTGGTGTCCCATCCCCTCGATGAGCGGGATAGCGCAGTGATGCCCCGTGCGGAGTGCTACGCCCTGCTGGTCTAGGAGCAGACCGAGATCGTAAGCGTGTGCCTGATGGCTGATGAAGGTGACAACGGCTCCCTTGCCGGGGGCTGTGCCAAGGATCTCTAGCGAAGGCTCCTGACTGATGATCTGCGTGAGATGCTCTAGGAGCTCCGTCTCGTAAGCGTGGATGCGGTCGAGACCGATAGCGGAGAGGTACTCAACGGCCGTAGCAAAGGCGTGCGAACCGATGAAGTCGGGCGTACCTGCCTCAAACTTGTACGGCAGTTCGTTGAAGGTGGTCTCCTCAAAGGATACATGCTCGATCATCTCGCCGCCATACTGGTAAGGCGGTATCTGCTCGAGGAGCTTACGCCGTCCCCATACGATGCCGATGCCTGTGGGGCCGTACACCTTGTGCGATGAGCAGACGTAAGCGTCGATGCCTAGCTCCTGCACATTGACCGACATGTGGGGCGCAGACTGCGCTCCGTCGACGATGATGATAGCACCCTTGTCGTGAGCCAAACGGGCCAGCTGTGCGACGGGATTGACTGTGCCGAGGACGTTGCTCACATGCGCCACAGAGACGATCTTGGTGCGGTCGGTGAGTAGTGCCTCAAAGGCGGGCAGGTCTAGCGAACCGTCTGCCAGAAGCGGAGCGACACGTAGATGCGCTCCCTTGCGGAGGCAGAGCTGTTGCCATGGTACGAGGTTAGCGTGGTGCTCCATGGCAGTGATCAGCACTTCGTCGTCGGGGCCGACGAGCGTCTCGCCTGCCGTAGAGGCTAGCAGGTTGAGCCCTTCGGTGGTGCCACGGGTGAAGATTACTTCGTTAGGGTCGGACGCTCCGATGAAGTGCGCTAGTGTGGCGCGCGCCGCTTCGTGGCGATCAGTCGCCTCACGGCTGAGCTGGTAAACGCCTCGGTGGACGTTGGCGTTGTATCGTGTGTAGCCCTCGGTGATAGCATCGATGACCACTTGGGGCTTTTGCGTAGTGGCACCGCTGTCTAGGTAAACCCAGCCGGGCTGCGCGGAGGCGTAGTGCTGTATGAGCGGGAAGTCTAGACGATATGAGGAGAGGTCTGTAGAAGACATAAGGATAAAGGGGAAATGTTCGACTAAAGCAACAGCCCGTCAATCAGATAGGCTGCTATATGTACGACGGCAAGCAAGACGACACCCATAGAGGTGCGCCTGAGCACAGCGTTGAGCTGGCTACCGGTCACATGGATCATCTGACGGTATACGGATAGCGCGTAGAGGAGGTAGGGGAGCAGTAGGACGATGCCCCAGATGTTGCCCTTGAAAGCAACGATGGAGAGGAGCCATGCGAGGAGGATGTTTGCCAAGTAAAACTTTGGGGCAAACTCTTGCCCCAGACGCACGATGCTCGTTCGCTTATTGTTCTTGCGATCCTCCTCGTAGTCTCGGTAGTTATTGACCACGAGGATATTGACCGCCACAGCGCCCATGGCTGTCGCCACGAGGAAGCTCTGTGTCGTGACCGTTCCCGCCAGGAGGTAGTAAGTGGTCATCACGGCGACCCAGCCGTAGAAGGTCATCACCGCTACATCGCCCAGCCCGAGGTAAGCGAGCGGGCAGGGGCCGCCTGTATACATCCAGGCGAAGAGTATGATGAGTGCACCGAGGAGGAGGAGCCACGGGTTGGTCAGCAGGCAAAGGGTCACCCCCGCCACAGCTGCGATGAGCCCCCAGAAGAGTGCCACCCCGATGATATCACGCTCTCGCAATTGACCCGAAGCGAGAGGGCGACTAAAGCCTACGCGTCCCGCTCCGTCAGCACCACGCTTGAAGTCGTAGTAGTCGTTGCAGCAGTTGGAGAAGGATTGCGCTGACAGTCCCACAACCAGGCAGAGCGTCGCTATGAGCCAGTTAGAGCCACCCTGTAGCCAAGCCAAAGCGATGGCTGTTGCTATCGGTGCTAGCGAAGCTGGCCAACTGTATGGTCGTGAGACCGAGATAAATTGCTTGAGGGTCATAATGTAGCGTGCGTGTCTCGAGCCTACACCTTATTACTATAGCACCTCTGGACCTGGTGTACGCAGATGTGCGAAGAGGTGATCCGAGAGATAGATCATCGCACGCCTTTTCTCTTCCGTAGCGATAACGAGGTCAATGCTGTTACCACTAGTTCCGTAGCAGATAAGCCGCACGGCCACATCGTCCACCGCCTCAAGGATACGCGCCTCAAAGCCTATGCGATGCCACCCCATATCGCCTACGATCGCGAGGATCGACAGGTCGCTCTGCACAGAGCCCTCAGCCCAGGGCGTCATCTCTTCGATCAGTGTGGAGATCGCCTCCGAGTCTTCCTCTGCGACGATGACGTAACCATCGCCCGAAGCCATCAAGATGTCTGGCTCTATGTGCAGGCGGTGCATAGCCTCCGTGAGCGTGACGAGGAATTGTCCCGTAGAGACGTCGCTATTGCTCAAATGCTTCAGCAGGAGCGTCACGACACACATCCCGTCCTTAGCCGAGATCGCCTTGATCATATCTCTGTTTGTCACATGAGATATGAGCGTTCCAGGGGCCGAGGGGTCGAGCGTGTTGAGCAGTCGCACAGGGATGCCCGCACGTCGTGCCGGCTCGATGCAAGCGGGGTGGAGGATCTTAGCTCCGCAGCGTGCTAGCTCGGCGGCTTCGCCAAAGCTCAGACGACGCACAGGCGACGTCATATTGACCACTCGCGGATCGTTGTTGTGCAGCCCATCGATGTCGGTCCATATCTGTATCTCATCAGCTTGTACCGCCTCGCCAATGAGCGTGGCACTGTAGTCGCTACCGCCACGACGTAGGTTGTCCACCTCGCCGAAAGCGTTGCGACAGATGTAGCCCTCCGTGAGGAAGAGCGCCTCCGCATCGCGTACGCCCTCGACCATCGGGCGCAACCGCCGAGCGATGTACTCGATGTCCGGTCGCCCCTCGTGGGTGATGCGCATGAAGTCTAGAGCCAGTAGCTTGTGTGGCGTGATCCCCTCGTAGAGCTGTAGCGTGAGTGCCATCAGGGCGGTACACATCATCTCGCCACAGGCGAGGATCTGCTTCTCATCGTCGTGGGTAAAAGCCTCGTTGAGCGTCTGCAGCAAGAGGCTGTCCAAGATCGGAGTCAAAGCTTCCTCTGCCAGCTGTTGGTGAAGTTCGTGCCCCGCGAATAGCTCTGGCACTACATTGTCTATGTAGCGACTACGTAGCATCTCCACATGACGGGTCGCCCGGTCACGCTCGCCAGAGGTGATCAGCTCCGTTAGCGTTACGAGGTCGTTCGTCGTGCCAGCCATAGCCGAGAGCACCAGTGCCTTGCGCCCTGGTATGCTCGCCACTAGATGCGCTACCGAGCGTATGCGATCAGGTGAACCGACAGAGGTGCCGCCAAACTTCAGTACGATCATAGCGCTGCTTCAATAGGATCTGTAGAAGGCTCTGAGCTAGTTTCCTCAACCTCCTCTAGGGTAGGGGGTAGGTCAATGCGCTCCAGCGTACGACTCTCCAGATCGATATGGTATCTCGTAGCGGGCAGCTCCTGTATGAGCGTCTCATTGTGCGTGCTCATCAGCACTGCCACGCCCTCCTTAGCTAGCGACTGGATCAGCTGACCGATTAGTAGTGACGTCTCACTGTCTAGTCCCGTGGTAGGCTCATCAAGTAGGATCAGCCGTGGACGTACGACCAGGGCTCGCGCTATGCAGATACGCTCAGCTTCGCCACCGCTCAGCTCGTGCGGGTACTTGTAGTGCTTGCCCTCCATACTGACCTGCGCCAGTGCCTCCTCAATACGCATAGCGCGCTGCTCCCGCTTTTTCACCCCCACGGCACGGAGGACGAAGTCTAGGTTGCCCTGCACCGTATAGTTATATAGGAGCTGCGCCTGTGACTGGAAGACGATCCCCAGCGAGCGTCTCAAGGCTTGTCGCTGGCGTACAGACATGCGGTGCAGGTTGTAGTCGAGCACCTTAGCGACGCCACCCTTAGGCGCCAGCTCGCCATAGAGTATCTCTAGGAGCGAACTCTTGCCACTCCCCACGGGACCCGTAAGGTAGGCAAAGTCCCCCGCTTTGAGCGACAGTGTGACGTCTCGTAGTAGCTCATGCTCGTTGCGTGATACCGTGACGCCCTGTAGGTCAATGATCGTACTCATAGTGGCTAACGTCTAGATTCATTGGTTACTGTAGTGCGAAGCGCAGATACGCCTCACAGTTTGCCGGTAGCCTCTCGGCAACCGTATCGCTATAAGTGTCGTAAAAGGCGTGATGCCCTATATAGTCAGCTCGTGCGAAAGCGGCTAACCCCTCGTAAGGTGTGAGGAAAGTCGCTAGCGTATGCTTTTGTGAGCCACCCTCGCAGAAGTTTGCCTCAGCACTACCACAAGAGACAGCGACACCCAGCTGGCGACCCACCCATGCGTCACCACCCTCGCCGAAGGCCCAGCCCTCGCCAAAGACTTCGTCAGTCCACTGCTTCAAGATCGCTGGAGCGGAGTACCAGTAGAGGGGAAATTGTAGTATCACACGATCGTGACGCTCCACGAGCGCACGCTCATGCGCCACATCTATGGGCGTCCCTGCGGGGTAAGCGTCACAGAGGCTATGTATCGTAGCGTGTCCCGTGAGCGCCTCCACCCAAGCTTTGTTGATGACAGAGTGCTCTAGGTCGGGATGCGCTACGATGATCAGCGTGTTATGTCTCTCCATATTCAATTAAAAAGTAAAGCCAGCACCGAGGTAGAAGGAGGTATTGCGCATAGCCTTCTGACCAAACTTCTCTAGCTTAGGATCATTCTTCTCAAGCTTCAGTTCATCGACGAAGCCCATGTCAGCACCTAGCATACCGTACCACGAGCCGAAGGTTACCTTAGCCTTAGCACCCAGACCGATGTCGTAGCGCTTGAGCTTGGCACCATCCATCCCGAGGATGCCGTCCTTGTAGACGTTGTAAGTCTTCTGGATATCGTCTAGGATCTTGCCCTG
>CAMCJO010000099.1 GCA_945875135.1 uncultured Porphyromonas sp. | reverse complement strand
TCCGAAGTTTCATTTCATTCCTCCGAAGAATTTTTTATTCCCCACGTGGAGATTTCGAAATATCCACGTGGAAATCAGTTTTCTCCGACACAGCCCCGTTTCGACATGTAGTCGATTCTAAATTATTGTAGCGTGTCGGCGGTGAGTTTGCCCTGATGAGACTGTTGGTTTTGGGGGCGTATGGGAACTAGTAGTTTAGCTTTTTTGTCGTGTGGGTGTCGCGCTCGGCGTAGGCATTGCGCTGGGTGAAGATGGCGCGAAGCAACCGCCCGACGAGGTGCGACTGGCGAGCATAGCTCCTGAGCGAGACCGAGCGAAAGTCCACACCCTGAGGCCCGAAGCTTTGCGGGGAGATGTAGTAATAGGTCGCCTCCTCAAAGAGCTTTGCCAAGCGTCTGGGCGGCTTGGCTGTCTGGCTCATCTTCTTACTGCTGGGGCAAATGACCTCTATCCCCTCAGCATGAAGCCGCTCTACGGTAGTCGCTATGACCCGGTCGTAGGCCGCTACGAGGGGAACCATGTCGAACTCCTTGTAGGCACTCTCGCCGATCTTCTGCACGGGGCGTATCTGCACCGTTCGGACGGGGTAGTCACGAATTAAGTCGGGTAGACGGCTTAGCTCCTCCAGATTGTCGCGATTGACCGTGTAGTTGAGCCGTACGGCGGGTGGGTTGTCTAGTGCCTTCAGCCACTCTAGTAGCGTGACAAATCGTTGCCACTCGGCACCCACCATCAGCCGCTCATAAGTCGCTTGCGTGGTGCCATGCAGCGAGAGCGTCAGTTCGCTCAGTCCCGCCGTCACGAGTGCCTGCAGGGTCTCCTTGGTCAGGGCATTGCCATTTGTTATGACGGAGATCCACGGGACGTGGTACTCCTGGCCCAGCTGCACGAGGCGAAGCATCGTCTCCAGGGTGAGCGTCGGCTCGGCACCGCAACCGATCTGTAGCCTGAGTGCCTGGGGAAAGAGGTGAGGCGCTATCGCCTCGCAGTCTTCCGTGGTCAGCTTGCCACGCAGCGTAGCTCTATACTCAGGATCGCTAAAGTAGCACATCTGACAGCGGAGGTTGCAGGCTAGGATAGGGTCGATGAAAACGCCTATGTAGCGTCTCCTCAAGAGGTGCATACCGAGGACGGAGAGGAGCTTAAGGCGATCTCCTCCCTTACGGCTCAGGGTGCGAGCTAGACGCTGTGTGGCGTGGGTGAGCGGGTTCATCATCCTCTGCGTCTCAGGCGAATTAGTGCGCTGCGAGCCAATCTTTGCCGGAGCCGATCTCCACGACGAGCGGTACGGAGCACTCGGGCCAGGCACCCTCCATCGCTTCGCGAACGAGGGCTGTGACACGCTCCAGTTCGTCGAGATAGACGTTGAGGACCAGTTCGTCGTGCACCTGCAGGACGAGGTAGCTGCGTAGCTGCTGCTTCGTCAGCTCCTCCTCGACACGTATCATGGCGATCTTGATGATGTCGGCAGCGGTGCCTTGGATCGGTGCGTTGATAGCGTTGCGCTCAGCATTGCCACGCTGGGCTCCACGCGCCGTGCGGAGGTTGCGCAGCTGCCTGCGACGACCGAAGGCGGTCTCCGTATAGCCTCGCTCGGTGGCCAGCGCTATAGCCTCATTCATAAAGGCTTGTATATGGGTAAAGGTGGCGAAGTACTCCTTGATCAGCTCGGCCGCCTCGCCAACGGGTATGTTGAGACGCTGGCTCAGACCGTAGGGCGTGATGCCGTAGTTGATGCCAAAGTTGGCCGTCTTCGCCTTGCTACGCATCAGCGGGGTCACCTCCTCGGGAGCCACCTTAAAGACTTTAGCAGCTGTCGCCGTGTGGATATCGTCGCCCGAGAGGAAGGAGTGTATCATCGCTGGGTCTTGGCTCAGATGCGCCATGACGCGCAGCTCCACCTGCGAGTAGTCCGCACTGAGCAGGACAGCACCGATCGGCTCCTCATGGGTGTGATCCACAGGAGTGCAGGCCGAAAGGCGCGGGGTGTAGTACGGATCAGCGACAAAGGCACGACGCAAGGGACGCCCAAGGTCGCTACGGATGGGGATGTTTTGCAGATTCGGATTGCTCGAGGAGAGCCTGCCCGTGGCGGTGACCGCCTGATTGTACGAAGTGTGGAGCTTGCCATCGGGGTAGCACATCTTGGGCAGCGGATCTATATAGGTGTTGAGCAGCTTGCGCGCTTCACGGTAGTCTAGGATGAGTGCCACGACGGGATGGAGCGAGCGAAGCGGGAGGAGCGTCTCTTCGTTGGTCACATAGCTACCAGTCTTAGTCTTGCGTGGCTTCTCCACAATCTTGAGCTCATCAAAGAGCAATTCGCCGATCTGCTTCGGGCTATTGACCTTGAGGTTAAGCCCTCGTGAGGAGTAACTCTGTATCTCTTTCTCTAGGCGGAGGACGCTCTCGAGTAGCTCCTGACGGGAGCGCTGCAGTGCCTCGATGTCGAGGACGATGCCGCGCTGCTCCATGTGCATCAGTACGTAGAGGAGCGGTATCTCCACCTCGGTGAGGAGTCGCTGCTCGGTAGGGGAGAGCTGCTTGTGCAGGGCGTGGTAGAGGCGTAGCGTCACGTAGGCATCTTCGCTGGCGTAGTCGCAGAGGAGCTTGGGGTCTACGTCGGTGCGTAGCGCAAAGCTCTCCTGAGACGAAAGGTCTTTGTACCGTATCGTGTCGTAGCGGAGCAAGCCGCCGGCCAATTCGTCGAGGCTGTGCCCCTGGTCGGCATCGATGAGGTAGTGCGCTAGCATCGTGTCGTAGAGTGGGCGCGCCTCGGGCAGTCCGTAGCGTGTCAGCACCTCTAGGTCAAACTTTGCATTGTGTGCCACCTTGAGCACATGCTCGTCCTGCATCAGTTCCTTAAGCGGAGAGAGTATATGCGTAGCCTCCTCAGCGGACTCAGGTAGCGGGATAAAGTAAGCCTGCTGCTCATCGGCACAGAGCGACATGCCGACGATGCCCGCACAGAGCGCATCGAGGCCATCGGTCTCGGTGTCAAAGGCGACAACGGAGCTGCCCGCCAACTGCTTAGCGAGCTGGCTCACTGCTTCGTAACCTTGGACTTCGGTAAAGGTCACGCCAACCGTCTTGTAGTTTTCTAGAGGAGCTGCGACACTCACGGGACCCGTAACCTCGATCGTGGCTGGCGAACTAGCTGGCGTCGCGCTACCGCCAAGGTCAAAGAGTCCCACCTGTGGAGCCGTCTCCGCTGGCTTGCCGATGCGCTTCAGTAGCGAGGTAAAGGCAAACTCCTTGAAGATGCGCTCCACAGCGGCGTGGTCGGGGCCCCGCCACTTCATCTGATCGGGATCAAAGGTGACCCCCGGCACGTCGGTCACGATGGTGACGAGATGCCGCGAGAGCATCGTCTGCTCCTTGGCTGCGAGGAGCTTTTTCGCATAGGTCGGCTTCACCTGGTCAATGCGTGCGTAGATGTCTTCAATCGAGTCAAACTCCTCGAGGAGTCGTTGTGCAGCGACTTTGCCGATGCCGGGACAACCGGGCACATTGTCCGAGCTATCGCCCACAAGTCCCAAGTAGTCAATCATCTGCAGCGGATAGCGGATGCCGTACTTAGCGGTAATCTCCTCAGCACCTAGTAGCTCGAAGCCTGACCCCGTGCGCTGTGGCGCAAACATCTGCGCATGCGGTCCGACGAGTTGCCCGTAATCCTTGTCAGGTGTGACCATGCGCACCTCGTAGCCTGCCTCAACAGCTTGGCGGCTCAGCGTACCGATCAGGTCGTCCGCCTCGTACCCTTCGACCCCTAGCAGAGGTATCTGGTAAGCCTGCACCAATTCTTTGATATAGGGCATCGAGAAGCGTATCGTCTCGGGAGTTTCGGGGCGATTGGCCTTGTACTCTGGGTACTCCTTGTGGCGAAAGGTTCCACCAGGCATATCCATCGCCACAGCGATGTAGTCGGGTCGCTCTTTGTCGATAATGTCTTGTAGCGTGGAGGCGAAGCCGTAGAGCGCACTCGTGTCGCGCCCCTGCGCATCCACGAGGGGACGATTGATGAAAGCGTAGTAAGCTCGGTAAATCAGGGCATAAGCGTCAAGCAGATAGAGCGTAGGCATAGTTCAGATAGGGTAAAAAGTAACGGGTTAATCTTGAGGGTCGGTGGGGTTGCTGAGCGAACGAATGACACGGCAGGGATTGCCCACGGCCAGGCTCATCGGGGGGATGCTCTTGGTGACGACACTCCCCGCACCGATCACGGAGCCACGGCCAATGGTTACGCCGGGGAGGATCGTGCAGCCACCACCGATCCAGACATGGTCCTCGATGATGATCGGGATGCCAAACTCCCAGCCGGCAGCACGCTCCTCGAGGTCGAGCGGATGCCCCACACTATAGAGCGACACAGAGGGGCCGATGAGTACATGGTCGCCGATGGTCACATGCCCGCCATCGAGCATGGTGCAACCACTATTGATGAAGGTATGACTCCCCACCTCAATCTCGCTCCCGTAGTCGCAAAAGAATGGGGTCACCAGCCAACTCCCCTCGCCGAGCCCTCCGAGTAGCTCTTGCAGTGCACTGTGATACTGCGCCCGCTCTTCGACGGGTATGCGGTGCAGGGCTTGCAGTCGCTCTTTGCACTGACTGGCCAAGAGCTGACGGTCGGTGTCGCACTGTATATTATAGTAGCGATAACCCTCGGGCTGCGGGGAGGGTACAAACGATAATGGGGAAGTCGTGTGAGACATACGGTGAAGCGGTAAATGCGGAGAGGAGCCTGCAGAGTAATCTTCTGCGGAGCCTGGAGAGTAATCCTCTACAGGTGGCAGAGCAATCCTCTACGGAGGCCGTGGCAACAGTCTCCTACCACAAAGGTAACAATAAATCCCCTCTCCTTTCTGTTTCCTTCCGCTGGCACTCCAGTTTCACCTAGATGAAACTAGAGTTTCACCTATATGGCACTGTAGTTTCACCTATAAGGCACTAGTCAAGGCTGGGGATGAGACAAAAGAAAAGTGGCGGCCGCTCCTCCGTGAGAAGCAGTCGCCACTTAGACAAATGTGTTGGGGTAGGGGACTAGAGCTTGCGCCGAACCTCGATCTCCTCAAAGGACTCGATGATGTCGCCCACCTCCAGGTTGTTGTAGTTCTTAATATTGATACCGCACTCGAGACCTGAGACCACCTCCTTGGCCTCGTCCTTGAAACGCTTGAGCGACTCGAGCTCGCCGGTGTGGATGACCACACCGTCGCGGATGACGCGCACCTTGTCGGTACGCTTGATCTTGCCATCGGTGACCATACAGCCTGCGATAGTGCCGATCTTGCTGACCTTGAAGGTCTGCAGCACCTCCAGATTGGCCGTGACCTGCTCGCGAATGTCTGGCGAGAGCATGCCCTCGAGAGCATCGCGGACATCTTCGATAGCATCGTAGATGATGGAGTAGGTGCGGATCTCGACGCCCTCCTGCTCGGCGAGCTTGCGGGCCTGAGCACTAGGACGAACCTGGAAGCCGATGATCACAGCGTCTGATGCCGTAGCCAGCTGGATGTCTGACTCGGTGATCTGACCAACCCCCTGATGGATGACGCTCACCTGGATCTCCTTCGTCGAGAGCTCGATGAGGGAGTTGGCCAGTGCCTGTACGGAGCCGTCCACGTCGCCCTTGATAATGAGGTTAAACTGCTGGAAGTTGCCCACAGCGATGCGACGACCGATATCATCGAGGGTAAGCATCTTCTGCGTACGCAAGCCTTGCTCACGCTGCAACTGCTCACGCTTGACCGCTAGCTCACGTGCGTCCTGCTCGCTCTCCATGACATTGAAGTCGTCACCAGCCGTCGGTGCGCCGTTGAAGCCGAGGATAGAGACGGCCGTGGATAGCCCCGCAGTGTCGACACGCTTGTTGTACTCGTTGTACATAGCCTTGACACGTCCGTAGTAGCTACCAGCTAGGATGTAGTCTCCGATGTGGAGGGTGCCTCGCTGGATCAAGACGGAGGCGAGGTAACCCTTGCCCTTGTCTAGTGAAGACTCGATGACCGAGCCTGAGGCACGACGATGAGGATTGGACTTAAGCTCGAGGAGCTCTGCCTCGAGGAAGATTTTGTCTAGTAGATCGGGGATGCCGATATTCTTCTTGGCCGAGATCTCCTGTACCTGATACTTACCACCCCAATCCTCGACGAGGTAGTTCATACCAGCGAGCTGCTCGCGGATCTTATCGGGGTTGGCTCCGTTGACATCGATCTTATTGATCGCAAAGATGATCGGCACGCCGGCGGCACTCGCATGGTTGAGCGCCTCAATGGTCTGAGGCATCACGGCGTCATTTGCCGCAATGACGATGACCACAATATCTGTAATCTGCGCACCACGAGCACGCATAGCGGTAAAGGCCTCGTGACCAGGTGTGTCTAGGACGGTGAGGCGACGACCATCGGAGAGGGTCACATTGTACGCACCGATGTGCTGCGTGATACCGCCCGCCTCGCCTGCGGTAACGTCCGAACGACGGATGCAGTCGAGTAGCGACGTCTTACCGTGGTCTACGTGACCCATGATGGTGATGACGGGTGGACGAGGCTCTAGATCCTCAGGCTTGTCGGGCTCCTCGTCGGCGGTGATAGCCTCGACGACGTTGGCCGATACGAACTCGGTCTCGTAGCCAAACTCCTCGGCAACGATATTGATCGTCTCAGCATCGAGACGCTGATTGATCGACACCATCATGTCGATACTCATACAGGTGGAGATGACGTCGGTGACGGGCACGTTCATCATGTTGGCCAGGTCGCTGACGGTGACGAACTCGGTCAGCTTGAGTACCTTCTCGTCCTGCGTGGAGAGCTCCTGCTCACGCTCAAACTCGGCACGACGTGCCTCGCGCTTCTCACGTCTAGACTTAGCCGCACGTCCGAAGACAGACTGCTTGTTGTTGAGCCGTGCTAGTGTCTCCTTGACCTGCTTAGCTCTTAGCTCGTCCTGCTCCTCGGGAGTCAAGACGGGCTCCTGACGCTTGCTCTTACGTCCCATACGACGCTCATTGCGCCCTCCGCGCTCACCTCGCTGTGGAGCTGCTGTGCGATCGCCCTTCTTGCCTGAGCGGTCGTCCTGTATCTTGGCACCCTCGCTCTTGACATCGACAGCTCCTGAGGAGATGCGCTTGCGCTTGCGACGATTGCTCTCTTTGTTCTTGCTAGACTTGCGAGAGCGAGAGGTGCTAAAGCTACTGAGGTCGATCTTGCCGACCACCTTGAGCTGTGGCTCGTCCTCTTTCTTAGCAATGCGGAAGATCTCGGTCGCATCCTCACCCTTGGTCTCGGTAGGAGCCTCGGTGGGGGCACCTGCTTTGGAAGCGGGTGTGTGGGGCTCTTTGACGGCTGGCTCTTGGGCTGCTGGTGCTGGTGCGGTAGAGGCTGGTTGTTCGGCAGCTTTCTGCTTCGGCTCTTCCTTGGCCGGCTCAGGCTTAGCAGCTACTGGCTTAGCCTCTGTCTGTGCAGGGGTCTCAGGAGCAACGGGTGTGGACTCCTTAGAAGTGTCGCTCTCGGGCTCCTTAGACGCAG
>CAMCJO010000098.1 GCA_945875135.1 uncultured Porphyromonas sp. | reverse complement strand
AAATAGAGAGAGGGTCGCTATTCGTATGAGTAGCGACCCTCTCTAATGAAAAGGCAAACAAATAAGGTATAAGCTATAGCCTAGCTGACACGCATACGTGTGTAGCTAGGCTATTGTGCTGTATATCTGTTTTAGCAGACGCCCTGACCAACCATTGCCTTAGCGACCTTCATGAAGCCGGCAATGTTAGCACCCTTGACGTAGTTGATGTAGCCGTCTGGCTCCTTACCGTACTCTACGCACTGAGTGTGGATGTCCTTCATGATCTGATGTAGACGCTCGTCTACCTCAGCCTCAGACCAGTAGATGTGAGCTGCGTTCTGTGACATCTCAAGGCAAGAGCAAGAGACACCACCGCAGTTGACAGCCTTACCAGGAGCGAAGATGAGACGCTTCTCAACGAAGTACTCAGCAGCCTCTGCTGTACAACCCATGTTAGAGACCTCAGCAACGATCGTTACACCATTCTCAACAAGCTTCTTAGCATCATCGAGGTTGAGCTCGTTCTGGATAGCGCAGGGGAGAGCGATATCTACCTTGTGCTCCCAAGGCTTCTTGCCTGCGAAGAACTGTGCGCCAAACTTCTTAGCGTATGGCTCTACGACGTCGTTGCCACTGTTACGAAGCTCGCACATGTAGTCAAACTTCTCCTGTGTGCTGACACCGTTCTCATCGTAGATGTAACCATCAGGACCAGAGATGCAGACAACCTTAGCACCTAGCTCAGTAGCCTTCATGGTAGCACCCCAAGCTACGTTACCGAAGCCTGAGATAGCAACTGTCTTGCCCTTGAACTCGATGTTGTGCTGCTTGCAGATATCATTGACCATGTAGATAGCACCATAGCCAGTAGACTCAGGACGGAGGCGTGAACCACCGAACTCAAAGCCCTTGCCGGTGAAAGTACCAGTGCACTCACGGGTGAGCTTCTTGTACATACCGTACATAAAGCCTACCTCACGACCACCGACGCCTATATCGCCTGCAGGGATGTCCATGTCCGGGCCAATGTACTTGTAGAGCTCTGTGACATAAGCCTGGCAGAAGCGCATGATCTCGTGCTCGCTCTTACCCTTTGGAGAGAAGTCAGAGCCACCCTTACCACCACCCATAGGGAGCGTAGAGAGGGCATTCTTGAAGGTCTGCTCGAAGCCGAGGAACTTCAGCGTAGAGAGGTTCACCGTGTGGTGAAAACGTGTACCACCCTTGTACGGGCCAATGGCATTGTTGAACTGTACGCGGTAACCGAGGTTAACATGTACCTCACCCTTGTCGTCTACCCAGGGGATACGGAAGGTGAAGATACGATCGGGCTCGACGAGGCGCTCGATGATCTTGTTCTTCTCAAACTCTGGATGCTGGTTGTAAATGTCCTCGATAGAGAGGAGGACCTCACGGACAGCCTGGATGAACTCCGGCTCGCCTGGATGCTTTGCCTCTAGCTGGGCAATGATCTCACTTGTCTTCATTTGATTTAATGATTAGGATTATCGGATATGTACGACAAAGTTACACCTAATTTCCCAATGAAGCAAGTATTCGGCAAACCAAAAACGAAAAGCCTCTGCGAGGACCTCTTGTTAGCTTCTAAATCTAATGAATGGGGGCTACCAAACTCGGCTTTTCGTTTCTTAATGCCCAAGATAGTCAGATCGAAATGCTACTCGATTTCGACCAATCTACAGTTTCCTACCCATGAAACTCTAGTTTCCTACCTATGAAACTGTAGTTTCTCCCGTATGAAACTGTAGTTTCTTACCTATGAAACTGTAGTTTCTCCCGTATGAAACTGTAGTTTCTCCCGTATGAAACTCTAGTTTCACACTGATGAACTGATAGTTAGCTCATTTCTGCAGAACGACCTAATCGATGCCCCCGCAAAAAGCTTCTACCGGACAGCAATAACATACAATGAATTAATCTATTCCCTCGATTGTCGCTCATGTGTCGCTCCCGACAGAGCGATTATAATGCGTCAGCCCTGGACTAGAGTTCGCCACGTGGTTATCGTATTATACTTTTTTGTACTTTCGCACTTGGGAATAACTAGTCATATATTTGTGTGGGTGGTTTGACCCTCAGCTCTCAGCTTGTAGCAGGAGCTGATTGTCTACTACCATAAATCTCGTGAACGGGCTCTAACGCACGCTCACTGGTTTGTGGACTTAGAAATCTATAATCTCAAACTTATCCTATGAAGCAAAGTAATCAACAGATCTTTCTCCGCGCCCTCGGGGTGTCTTTCTTTCTCGTGCTGCTATGGTCCTCACTGGCACTCTCAGCTCAGCAAACCGATCACTACGTCACTATGACAACCTCTAAGAAGGTTGGCGAGATGATCGAAATCGGACTCCTTGCTAAGGAGGTCGACAAAATATCTATTGATGGAGTCCAGGAGCAACCCTCGAGGTCTGGCTCGAGCACGCCTATCAAATACACACTCACTAAGCAGACCGTGACGATACGAGGAGAGCTCTCCCTGCTCTTCGTCTCAGACGCTATGCTGACGCAGCTTGATGTCACCAATATGCCTTCGCTGGAGACCCTCAACTGCGCTCAAAATAATCTTACTTCTCTAGACTTGTCTCGTAGTGTGGCACTAAAGGAGCTTCACTGCCTACACAATAACATTACAGAGATAAAGGGACTCGCCTCCGCACGACAGCTTAAGACGCTCCTCTGTCAGGAAAACGCTATTAGCGCATTAGATCTCTCTCAAATGAAGGCACTGATACAACTGGACTGCTCCAAAAACAGCATCTCCTCGCTAGATCTCTCTAATGTCACGGCTCTAAAAAACCTGGCCTGTGTCGAGAATAATATCACCGCCCTAGATCTGTCTCAGACGAAGCAACTAGCTTTTTTAGATTGCTCTGCCAATAAGTTGACGGCTCTAAATCTGTCCAATCTGAGCCACCTAGAAGATGTCAACTGTGCTGGTAATCAGATAAGAGGAAAGGCTATGACACAGTTGATGAGTAGTCTACCGGCACCCGAAAAAGGCGGTTGGCTAATCCTAGTGTCGAGCAGTAAGGATGACGAAGACAATATCGCCACAAAGGAGGATGTAGCAACGGCTATCACGCGCAAGTGGAAGGTGATAGACGACAAGCAAGATCCTTACGAGGGTGTCGACAGCTATGCTGTGAAGCTCGTCATAGGTGATGGCGGTACGGCAAAGATTCAGGAAGATGTGGAGCCCTCTAAGGTACCCGAAGGTCTTAAGCTCACGGTCATCGCTACACCACAGACAGGCTATGAGCTGGACAAGATTATGGCGGGCGACGAAGATATCACGACAAGCAAGCAATTTGTCGTCAAGGGAGCTACCGAGGTCAAGGTAACCTTCAAGAAGAGCACAGCCGTTACTGACGTAGCCAGTGCACAGCTGCAGATCTATCCCAATCCCACGGCTCAGGAGCTACACATCGCAGGCGTTGCACCACATCTGCTGCTCACACTATATAATATAGAGGGCGAAGCCGTGGCTGTCGCTATGGCAGACACGCAGGGCGTCGCTGAGATGGACTTGAGTCATCTGCCTGCGGGGCTTTACCTACTCCAGATCTCAGGGGAGCTACATCGCATAGTGGTCCAGCGCCACTAAGCGACCACACTCTGCGCTAACTTAAAAGAGGAGACGACCAACTCGTGTGGCCGTCTCCTCTTGCGTTGATGGGGTATGCTGTGTCTGTCTAGAAGTGTGGGTAGCGAATTGCGAGCTTTGAACGATCCTCACTGAACGTCCACATCGTTTTGATATACAACAGATTACCTACTATTTGGTATTGCTGTTCTAACGATTACGCTCTACCTTTGCACGGTGTAAGGGTGGCCACAGGGCGATGCTTTCTGCCTCCTCTCTGAACGCTCTTGCGCGTAGGGGCTATTTACGCAAAACGGCTCCAAGTATATAACAACAGATCAATATGAGACAATCAAACAATCAATCCCTAGGCGCATTGGGACGCCTAGGACGCTCCATGGGGAGCAAGCGACCGCTCGCTTATCTAGGGCTGGTCTGCTCTGCCGTGGCGCACGTGGTGGCACTGGTGCCATTCATCTTTATTTGGCTTATCCTGCGGGAGTTGCTCGGTGGCTCTGTAGACTCGGGCGCCATCACGCGATGGGCTTGGTGGGCAGTTGGGGCGGGACTGCTCTATCTACTCCTCTACGGGTTGGCGCTGATGCTGACGCATGTGGCAGCCTTTAGGGTAGAGCGGACTCTGCGAGGGGATGCTATGAGGCGTATGCTGGAGATGCCCTTGGGCTTCTTCGATCAGCAGAACCTAGGCAAGCTCAAAAACGTCATCGACGACAATGTTGGACTGACTCACACTTTCTGCGCTCACCAGTTGCCAGACCTCGTTGGGACGCTGGTCTGCTTTGCGACGCTCTGCGTGATGATGTTTGTCTTGGAGTGGCGCATGGCTCTGCTCTGTCTCATACCTGTCTTGATACAGCTCCTGGCGATGGGGTCGATGATGACCAACAAAGCGTACCGTGAGAGTATGGGTGCCTATATGAATCACCAGCAAAGGATGAGTAGCGAGGCGGTTGAGTATGTGCGTGGTATGCCTGTGGTGAAAGCTTTTCAGCAGTCGATCTACTCCTTCAATGCTTTTCACCAGACGCTACTGGACTATGCTAAGTGGGCGAAGGTCTATACACGTAGCTGTCGGCGGATGTTTAGCATCTACACGGTAGCTTCCGTTGGCTATGCCTTTATCTTGGTTCCCTTTGCCTATTATCTCTTGAGCCGAGGCGAAGATCTGGTCGGTGTGGTGAGTAGCTTGGTCTTCTTTATCCTCGTGACGCCATTCATCGGGGAGTGTACGATGCGGCTCATGTATGTGGTCAGTGGTAAGCGTGAGGCTGTGCAGGCTTTGGATAGGCTGGATGCTCTCTGTGATGTCTCTACTGGGGCAAAGGGCAGTACGCCTCTCACGCTCTCTAGTCATACGATCCAGCTGGAGGGGGTATCCTTTAGATATAGTCCAGAGGCTCCTCTGGCGGTGAGTGATGTGACGCTTACAATCCCTGAGGGTGCTTGCGTGGCTCTCGTAGGAGCTAGCGGTAGTGGCAAGACAACGCTGGCTCGTCTCGTGGCTCGCTTTTGGGATGTAGAGACAGGGCGTATTACTATCGGGGGAGAAGATATAAGTCAGGTTGCTGTCGAGGAGGTGCTACGGCACATCTCTTTCGTCTTCCAGAGTGAAAGGCTCTTTAAGAAGTCCATCCGTGACAATGTAGCCTACGGATCTGCTGAGGCTACGGACGAAGAGATCTATGCGGCTCTCGACAAAGCGCACTGCCTAGAGCTGGTGCATAGTCTGCCACACGGGTTGGATACGGTCATCGGCTCTAAGGGCGTCTACCTCAGTGGGGGAGAGCAGCAGCGGATAGCTCTGGCGAGAGCCTTCCTCAAGGATGCGCCTATACTGCTCCTGGACGAGGCTACCTCTTTTGCCGACCCTGAGAGTGAGCATGCGATCCAGGAGAGCCTGCATCGTCTGATGGCGCACAAGACCGTCCTGATGATAGCACATCGTCTCTCCTCGGTCGTCAATGCGGATCTCATCGTGGTGATGCAGCAGGGGCGCATCGTAGAGCAAGGCTCCCACACGGAGCTACTGGCTCGTACTAATGGACTCTATGCCTCTATGTGGCAAGAGTATCAAGAATCTATCAAATGGACTATATAAGCTATGAAGCATCTAAATCTAATCAACTGGATGGAGCGCAAGATGGCGCTCTCGCCTAGAGGAGCGCACAACTTCCTCTCGGCTTGTCTCTGGACTGGTGTGCAAAACCTCTCATTCATGCTCCCCGTGATGCTCGTTTACCTCCTAATGATGGAGCTCTTTGGCGAGAGCAGAGACCTCACCCTCTGGACGCTGGTAGGGATTGCACTCCTATCTATAATAGGTATGTATCTCATCACTCGCAGACAGTACAACAGCACCTTCCTCGCCGTCTACAGCGAGAGTGCTACTATGCGCATACGACTAGCGGAGAAGATGAGACGACTCCCGCTCTCCTTCTTCGATCGCCACGATGCGAGCGATCTGACAAGTCGTGTGATGTCTGATGTCTCATTTCTTGAAAACGCCTATTCGCATACACTGCCGCAGATGGTTGCTTCTTTTATCGTCCTCATCTTGGCGGGCTGTGGATTAGCCTTCTTAGATTGGCGGTTAGCCGTGGCACTCTTTTGGGCAGCGCCCGTGTCGCTCCTGATCCTATGGGGATGTATGGCTTCGCAAAAGCGCTCCTTCGTCAAGGCATCTAAGTCGCAACTATCTGTGAGCGAAAAGGTCGAGGAGGGGCTACAGCTACATCAGACGATCAAGGCATACGGTGGCGAAACGCTCTATATGACAGAGCTGGATGCCGTCTTGGCGAGTCATGAGCGCACCAGCTTTAACACAGAGTTGGCTAGCTTCGTCGTGGTCAATGGACTACGCTCTTTGCTACAGCTGGCGATACCGACGCTGGTCATCGTGGGGAGCCACCTTTACCTGGCGGGAGAGGTGTCGCTCGGCATCCTCCTCTTCTTCCTGCTCATCTCTGTGTCGGTCTATACACCACTGACTATGCTGATGACGAATGCACTCGTAACGCTCTTTGCCTCTGTGCGGATAGATCGTATGAATGAGATCTACAATATGCCGACGCAGGAGGGGCGGACAGACTTTGCGCCTAAGAGCTTCGACCTAACATTTGAGGATGTATCCTTTTCCTACAATGAAGGTGCGCAGGTGCTGAGTCATGTCTCCTTTACCGCCAAGCAGGGCCAGGTGACGGCTCTCGTCGGTCCGAGCGGTGGTGGCAAGAGTACCTGTGCACGACTAGCCTCCCGCTTCTGGGACTGTCAGAGTGGTACCGTATCGCTTGGAGGCGAAGACTTAACAGCAGTCGATCCGGAGACACTCCTTAAGTACTATGCCATCGTCTTCCAAGATGTGGTACTCTTTAATAATACGGTGATGGAAAACATTCGCCTCGGACGCAAAGAGGCGACAGATGCCGAGGTTCTCGAGGCAGCTCGGCTGGCGCAGTGTGACGACTTTGTAGCGCGGTTGCCCGAGGGCTACCAGACGCAGATAGGGGAGAATGGCAGTCGCCTCTCTGGCGGTGAGCGTCAGCGCATATCGATAGCTCGAGCTATCCTCAAGAATGCTCCGATCATCATCCTCGATGAGGCGACAGCAAGCCAAGATGCGGAGAGTGAGACGCAGATACAGCGGGCTCTCTCACAGCTTACGACGGATAAGACGGTGCTAATCATTGCCCACCGTATGCGCACGATACGCAATGCGGACCGCATCGTAGTACTCTCTGGGGGCACGGTCGCTGCCTCTGGCACGCCTGACGAACTGTACGACGTGCCGGGCTACTACCGCACCGCCTGTGACCTGCAGCAAGTAGAGAGCTAGGCAAAGTCAACTTAGCTGTAGCTCGTACTGCCCCCCTTGGGCGAAAGCCGAGGAGCGGACTTGGAACCTCTTTGTATTGTGTTGGCTTAGTAGTACATACGAGTTCCAAAAA
>CAMCJO010000097.1 GCA_945875135.1 uncultured Porphyromonas sp. | reverse complement strand
CACGGGTCTCGCGCACTTCGCACGCTTTGCCGTAGCTAGCCACGCTCTTGAGGAGGATATCGAAGGCTTTGCTCTGATAGTATGCTGAGCCACTGGGCGGGAGGAAGAGGATCATCTGCTCACGACGTAGCGACACCTTGACGATACCGAGGTGGCTGGCCAGCCGTCGCAGACGGGGTACCATGAGAAGCCCCCGTGTCTGCGGTGGTAGTGCGCCAAAGCGGTCTCGTAGGCGATCGGCGAAGTCTTTTAGTTCGCGGTCGCTCTCCAGCTCGTCCAGCTCACGGTAGAGCAAGATGCGCTCGCTGTCTTGCGGTATGTATTCGTGGGGTAGGGAGAGGTCGAGGTCGGTATCGATCGTGGTGTCGGTGAGCGCATTGCCCAGCTCCGCCTGCTGCTCCGTCTGAGCGGCAAAGAGTGTAGCAAAGTCCTCTTGCTTGACCTCTCGAACTGCCTCCTCAAAGACTTTGCGGTAAGTCTCGAAGCCTAGGTCCGCAATGAAGCCGCTTTGCTCGGTACCTAATATGTTGCCAGCACCTCGTATGTCCAGATCCTGCAGAGCGATACGCATACCGCTGCCGAGGTCGGAGAAGCTCTCGATCGCCTTGACGCGCCGTGCGGCAGCCTCTGTGAGGGTGCCTAGGGGAGGAGTGATCAGGTAGCAGTAAGCCCGCTGGCTACCACGCCCCACACGTCCGCGGAGCTGGTGCAGGTCGCTCAGTCCGTAGCGATGAGCGGAGTTGATGAGGATCGTATTGACATTGGGCATGTCGATACCATTCTCGATGATCGTCGTGGCTAGGAGCAGGTCGTACTTGCGCTCGGCAAAGTCTAGGAGTATCTGCTCCGTCTCGCTCGGGGTCAAGCGCCCGTGAGCAATCGCTATGCGGATGCCGGGGACGCACTCCTCGATCTGTCCCGCCACGCCGTGGATCGACTCGATGCGATTGTGGATGAAGAAAACCTGTCCGTGGCGTGCTAGCTCGTAACCGATCGCATCAGCGATGGTCTCCTGCGACCAGCGAATGAGGCGTGTCGTGACCGGCTGACGATTGCGCGGAGGCGTATTGATGTTGGAGAGGTCGCGAGCACCCATCAGGGAGAACTGCAGCGTGCGAGGTATCGGTGTCGCCGAGAGCGTGAGCGTATCTACGTTGACCTGAAGCTTGCGAAGCTGCTCTTTAGCTTTGACGCCAAACTTCTGCTCCTCGTCTATGATGAGCAGTCCGAGCGACTTGAAGGTGACCCCTTTGCTCAGCAGTCGGTGCGTACCTATTAATATGTCTACCCGCCCTTCCGCTAGATCTGCTAGGATAGCCTTCGACTGCTTGTCGCTCTTAGCCCTTGAAAGGTACTCGATACGGCAGGGCAACCCCTCGAGTCGCTGGCTAAAGGTCTGGTAATGCTGGTAAGCGAGGATCGTCGTCGGCACCAAGACTGCCACCTGCTTGCTGTCGGCGACCGCCTTGAAGGCAGCTCGTATCGCCACCTCGGTCTTGCCAAAGCCCACGTCACCGCAGACCAATCGATCCATCGGGCGGTTACTCTCCATGTCCGCCTTGATCTGCTCGATCGCTTTCAGTTGGTCTGGCGTCTCCTCATAGGCAAAGGAAGCTTCCATCTCGTGCTGCAGGTAACTATCGGGCGAAAAGGCAAAGCCCGGCTGCTCTTTGCGCGCTGCATAGAGCGCAATGAGATCACGAGCGATCGACTTGATCTTGGTCTTCGCACGCTCCTTGAGCTTTGTCCAGGCTCCCGTGCCTAGTTTGCTGAGCTGTGGCGAGCCCTCCTCTTGCGCCTGGTACTTCGAGAGCTTGTGCAGGCTGTGGATGCTCACGAGCAGCACATCTTTGTTTTGGTAGACCAGCTTGACCACCTCACGCGGCTTGCCGTCTACCTCCGTGGTGAGGAGCCCGTCAAACTGTCCCACGCCGTGGTCGCTGTGGACGATGTAGTCGCCAGGCGAGATAGCGTGTAGCTCCTTGAGCGAGATCGCCGCATCGGCATTGCGTATGCGATCGCTCTTGAGCTGGTAGTGGTGGTAGCGGTCGAAGACCTGATGATCGGTCAGGAGCAAGACATCCAAGTCCTTGTCCTCAAAGCCCTCGTGGACGACTAGTGGCACCCACTCGGGGAGTAGCTCCTCGGCCTCGCGCTCGATGAGTATCTCCTTGAGACGCTGCGCCTGTGCCGACGACTCGGAGAGAAAGAAACTCTTGAAGAAGCCCCGCTTGCGCACTTGCAGCTCCTCGACCAATAGGTCAAAGTGTCGATGGATCAGTAGCTGTGGCTTGGTCGCAAAGGTGATCCGCTGGTCAACGATCGACAGCCCCTTCGTCGGGGTGCCTAAAATCTTCGTGCGTTGCGACACCTCAGCTGAGAGTTTGTCTGGAGGAAGTAATAGTTCGCGCATCTCCTCCTGCGTGGCAAAAGCCCCTTCGTACTCCACCGCCAGCTCCGCATCGTAGAGTGCTCTCCACTGCTCAGCGAGCGACTCGTAGCGACTGATCCAGAGCTGATAATTAGAGGATAGGAGCGACAAGAGTGAGGTCTCCCCGCTAGAGGCACCACCCTTGACCTGTAGTGCGGGGGCTATCTCGGCACGCTCGCACTGATCCACAGAGAGCTGACTCTCAATGTCAAAGCGTCGTATGCTATCGATCTCATCGTCAAAGAAGTCAATGCGATAGGGATAGGTGCTGCCATAAGAGAAGATGTCCACGAGACTACCTCGGTAGACCACTTGTCCAGGGCTGTAAACGTAGTCCACCTCTTCGAAGCCCTCCTCGAGTAGTCGCTCTCGCAGCGTGTCACGGCTGATTACATCGCCCACGCTGAGTGTGAAGCAGCTCTGCGCCACCTCCTGCTGGGAGGGTATCGCCTCGGCAAGAGCTTCGGGGTAGGAGACGATCAGCGGTGTATCGCCCGCAGCGAGGCAGGCGAGCAATTCGGCACGCAGCACCTCCTGCGCTGGCTCTCGCTGACCATATTTAATATGTCTATTGAAGGCTGAGGGGTAGTAGTAAGCTTTGACCCCTAGGGCCTCTAGGTCGCCCAGCATATAGCCCGCGCTGTCGGCATCCTCGGCAATCACCAGATAAGGGTGCTCACGCGCCAAGGTGGCGAGAATAAAGGCTGGTGCCGAAGCGGTCACCCCCTCGAGCTCTACACAATGATCCTGCTGTAGGGCTTGACGAAGCTCTACGATGCGTGGGTGATCGTGCCAGAGATCGAGGAGGGACATAGGGGAGAGATTACTTCTGGCGCAGCTGGCGAGCCAGGATCGTGTTGCGCATCAGCGTGATGATGGTCATAGGACCTACACCGCCTGGCACAGGGGTAATGTAAGAGCAGTGCGGAGCTACCTCGTCAAAGTCGACGTCGCCCACGATGCGCGAGCCACTCTTCTTCGTTGCGTCGGGCACACGTGTGATGCCCACGTCAATGACGATGGCACCCTCCTTGACCATCTCCTTCTTGACAAAGAGCGGGATGCCGATAGCAGCGACCACGATGTCAGCCTGACGGCAGATGGAGGCAATGTCTTTCGTACGGCTGTGGCAGATCGTTACGGTCGCATTGCCCTGTGCGCCCTTTTGGAGGAAAAGCTGCGCGATCGGTTTGCCTACGATGTTGCTTCGGCCGAGGACCACCACATGCTTGCCCTCCGTGCTGATGTTGTAGTGCTTGAGTAGCTCGATGACCCCCTTAGGCGTGGCAGGTACGAGGCACGGCTCGCCAAGGCTGAGGAGTCCCACGTTGATCGGGTGGAAGCCGTCCACATCCTTGCGGTAGTCTACTGCGTGAATGACCGCCTGCTCGTCAATATGCTTCGGCAGCGGTAGCTGGACGATGAAGCCATCTACCTCAGGGTCTTTGTTGAGTTGCTCAATCTCCGCGATGAGCTCCTCCTGCGTGATGGACTCGTCAAAGCGCTTCGTCAGAGAGATGAAGCCGACCTCCTCACAAGCCTTGATCTTGCTCGCTATGTAGGTTTCGCTGGCACCATCGTGCCCCACGATGATAGCACCTAGACAGGGCGGGCGCTGCCCCGCAGCGACCATTTGCTGGACCTCTTGGGCGATCTCCTTCTTGATCTCAGTCGCAGTGGTCTTGCCATCTAGGCGAATGAATGATTCTTGTGTCATAGAGTGGTATTTGTATAGATGAATTTGTTGTTCTGCTTCTGATAGCGAGGTGAGCAAAGCTATCGCTGTGATGTCCACCTCTGCAAAGTTGCCGTACAAAGATACCGAAATCTAGGGGATTAACTCGGCCGTAGTCTACCCGCCAATAGTTTCTTACGGAAGAAACTGGAGTGCCATACGGAAGAAACTGGAGTTTCCTAGGTATGAAACTGCAGTGCCCTAGGTATGAAACTGGAGTTTCCTAGGTATGAAACTGCAGTGCCCTAGGTATGAAACTGGAGTTTCCTAGGTATGAAACTGCAGTGCCCTAGGTATGAAACTGCAGTGCCAACGGGGGGTGGCACTACAGTTCCACCCTGTTGGCACCAATGTCTCAGGCGTATTGGAGGGTATGCTTAGACGATACTGGTCGATCCTATATCCCTAGCCGAGGTAAGATGGATGAAATGATAGCCAGTTGCACCGCCACTACTCTGACCGCTTGCAGGTAATAAAACTATTACCTATCTTTGCGGTAGCAAACGACAAAGAAATGCCGACAATCTTCACGCTATATGGGGACTGCTTTATGTTTTACTCAAACGACCACGAGCCGATACACATTCACGCCATCAAGGACAACAGTAGAGCCAAGTTTGACCTCTTTCCCTCGGTGGCTCTAGTGTCTAGTAGCGGTGTCAAGGCTCACGAGTTGAGACTATTGGAGCAAGTTGTCGTGGAGAATAGGGAGCATATCATCGAGCAGTGGCTCATTTACCTCAACAGTGACAGACGATATGAGAGAAATTAAACAAGTATGGACGACTCCGACCGCTATATGGGTCGAGGACACGGAGGGTAATCAGAGGTCTGCAAACTTTGCCGATTACCCCCGACTAAGGTATGCTACGCCCGAAGAGCGGGAGGCATACGAACTAAGCGCAGAGGGCATTCACTGGGAGAGTATTAACGAGGACTTAAGCTTTGAGGACTTCTTCGATACGAAGGAGTTTACCAGCTTATATCGATTCTTCCAAGCGAACCCTGAGCTAAACGCATCAGCCGTAGCCCGCAGGCTAGGCATCTCTCAGAGTCTCTTTGCGCAGTATATCAGTGGGCGCAAGACTCCATCGAGAGAGCGCATGGAGCAGATACAAGAAGAGATACAGCGCATCGGAGAGAGCTTGCTAGCGGTGTCGCTATAGACGGGCGATGCGAAAGCGTCTCGTTAGCGACGCTGGGGGTAGATGTAGGGTCGGCCGGAGGCGGGGGCGGGCTGCACGAGGACGCTGGTGTGGTAGGCCGCCTGGAGGTGCGCCACGGTGAGAACCGTCTGGGGCGTGCCGTGCGCCAGCAGGCCTTCGGAACCGAAGAGGATGAGCTCCTCGCAGTATTCGGAGGCTACGTTGATGTCGTGGAGGATCATTAGGATCGTCAGTCCCTCTGCGTGGAGTGTCTCGAGGAGCTGCATGATCTCGCTCGTGTAGCCAATGTCTAGGTGAGAGATCGGCTCGTCGAGGAGGAGGAGCTGTGGCTCCTGCGTGAGTGCTTGTGCTATGGCGACCATCTGCTGTTCGCCACCGCTCAGTTCGTCGAGACGCTTGTCGGCTAGACGTGCGATGCCGGTGCGCTCGATGTAGTGGGTGCAGCGTGCGTGATCCACCTCGCTGTAACCGATTTGAAAGCGCTTGAAGTAGGGCAGTCGCCCCATGAGGACGTAGTCGTAGACCTTGAGTGGCTGAGGGATGATCTGCTGATTGACCATCGAGACGAGGCGAGCACGCTCACGGAGAGAGTAGTGGGTGAGGGGTTTGTCGAGTAGGCTTACCTTTCCAGATAGTGGAGGGAGGATGCCCGTGAGGGTTTTGAAGCAGGTGCTTTTGCCAGCCCCATTAGGCCCGATGATGGCAGTCAGGGCACCACGAGCTATGGTGAGGTCGAGAGGTCCGATGACCGCTTTGCGCCCATAGCCACAGATGAGCTGCTCCGTACGTAAGATCGTCTGATGGGTCATATCTGGTGCGAGCGTCTGGTGCGGTGGATAAGGTAGAGGAAAGCGACGCCACCGATTAAGCCAGTAATGACGCCTATCGGTAGCTCGATAGGCGAAAGGATGGTGCGAGCCAACATATCGCACAGGATGAGGAAGATGCCGCCATTGATGAAGCTGCCGACGAGGAGGACGCGGTAGTCATTGCCGAGGAGGATGCGTGTCGCCTGCGGGATGACTAGCCCGACGAAGCCGATGACGCCAGCGACGGCGACGCAGGCACTGGTCAGCAGCGAACTGAGCACGAAGAGCCACAGCACGACCCGACGGGTGTCGATGCCGAGCTGCTGCGCTTTGAGTTCGCCTAGACGGAGTGCATTGAGCGACTGCACGAAGAGGTAGCTGACCCCTAGGAGGAGCAGGGTGAAGAGGAGCATGCCCCAGACGATGAGCGGCTTGCTTTCTTGTAGCGACCCCATCGTCCAGAAGATGATGCGGGAGAGTTGCTCGGCACGAGCTACCGAGAGGAGGAGCATGACGCCTGACGATGCCATAAAGCTGACCATCACACCGACGAGGAGCATGCGCTGCACGCTTAGTCCGTTGCGCTGGTAGCTATTGGCATAGACGAGTAAGATGGTGACCAAGGCACCGATGAAGCCAAAGGCGGGGAGCGTCAAGAAGGCGGAGGACAAGCCTAAGACGATGGCGAGCGTGACACCTAGCGAAGCACCGCCTGAGATGCCGAGGGTGTACGGCTCGACGAGCGGGTTGCGAAAAAGCCCCTGCAGGATAGCTCCGCAGAGGCTTAGCCCGCCACCGATGGAGATGGCGTTGATGATGCGTGGCAGACGTAGCTGCATTAAGATGGTGTACTCGACCGAGGTGGGGTCGGAGAGTATCTCTGAGAGCTGCCAGAGGGAGATGGAGTGTGCCCCGACATGTAGCGACAGGATGGCGACGACCAGGAGCAGTAGCACCATCAATGGGAGCGTCCAGTAAGACTTTGCGAGGGTAGGGCGGTAAGGCATGGGGGGAAGGAGCTTTTGCTAGATGAGAGGAACTCTAGGCGGGCGGAGGGGCTAGGTCCTTTTACTCACTAAGGTAGTCGGTCATCAGCTGAAGAGCCTCGACAAAGTGCTGTGGCGTGGGCTGGCTGACGACTTCTCCTGGAAGCGGGCAATAATTGCCTTGCTGTACAGCAGCGACGGAGCGCAGCTTGTGCCACGACTTTTCTGATCCGCTCTCGCTACCATGATTGGTGATCAGGAAGAGTACCTCGGGGTCTTGCTCTACGACATACTCCAGGCTGAGCTGACCATTGCCCGCCATGGTGACGATGTTGGTACAGCCACTGAAGGTGATCAGATCGTTCATGTAGGTCGATGTGGAGGCACCAAAGAGCGGGTCAAAAGCTATCTGCATGAAGGCGCGCGGATGCCA
>CAMCJO010000096.1 GCA_945875135.1 uncultured Porphyromonas sp. | reverse complement strand
CGCTTGACAGCTATCTTACACCCTTCGCCCGCCAAAAACGTTTAGGACACTATTGGCCCTCCGTGGGAATTTTTGATTTCCTCCTGAGATATGCGCCAATAGCTCCGTGGACGACTACCTCTCCTGACAAGAAAATGTCTCAAAGCGCAGATGACCAGGCTTATAGGTTATCACCCCTTCACTGTGGTCATGAGGCGATGTGCTATTCTGTCACGATACTTTTGTCAAGAGGGGATTTCTCTCTTTTGGCACATTATTTGCTTTAGTCCTAATGCGTGCCTCCTGCATGGATGGGGGCACGGCAAGTGAGACATTAATATATAACCAAGATAAACTATGACAATCAAACCATTGGCAGATCGCGTGCTGATCAAGCCCGCTACTGCAGAGGAGAAGACACAAGGTGGTATCATCATCCCAGACTCAGCAAAGGAGAAGCCCCTCAAGGGCGAGGTACTTGCTGTGGGCAAGGGTACGAAAGATGAGGAGATGGTCCTCAAGGTGGGGGACAAGGTGCTATACGGCAAGTATGCTGGCACGGAAATAGAGATCGAGGGCGAGAAGCTCATGATCATGAAGCAGAGTGACGTACTCGCTACACTCTAGTCCACTCAGTCTTATCCTAATCAAGAATCAAGTAAATAGACAGATACAATTATGGCAAAGGAAATTAAGTTTGACATAGAGGCTCGTGACCTCCTCAAGCGTGGCGTAGATCAGCTATCAGACGCTGTAAAGGTGACACTTGGCCCGAAGGGTCGCAACGTGATCCTCTCTCGTAGCTATGGCGCTCCGCACATTACCAAGGATGGTGTGACGGTCGCTAAGGAGATCGAGCTAGAGAACGAGTTTGAGAATATGGGTGCCCAGCTCGTACGTGAGGTGGCATCTAAGACTAATGAGGATGCTGGTGATGGTACGACTACCGCTACGGTACTCGCTCAGAGCATCATCAACGTGGGTTTGAAGAACATTACCTCTGGCGCTAATCCTATGGAGGTAAAGCGTGGTATCGACAAGGCTGTCAAGGCTGTCGTCGAGAGTATCCGCGAGCAAGCTAAGGAGGTGGGTGATGACCTAGAGCAGATCGCTCATGTGGCTACCATCTCGGCTAATGGCGATGAGGAGATCGGTCAACTGATTGCTCAGGCTATGGAGAAGGTCAAGAAGGAGGGTGTCATCACCGTCGAGGAGGCCAAGGGTATCGATACGACGGTAGACATTGTCGAGGGTATGCAGTTTGACAACGGCTATATCTCTCCCTACTTCGTCACGGATACGGAGAAGATGGAGTGCCGTATGGAGAAGCCTTACATCCTCTTCTACGAGAAGAAGCTCTCTACCATCAAGGACCTTCTACCACTCCTAGAGAAGGTGCTCCAGCAGGGTCGCTCTCTGCTGATCATTGCTGAGGATATCGAGAGCGAGGCATTGACCACGCTTGTCCTCAACAGACTACGCGCTGGTCTTAAGATCTGTGGTGTCAAGGCTCCAGGCTTCGGTGATCGCCGCAAGGAGATACTACGTGATATGGCTATCCTGACGGGTGGTACTGTCATTAGCGAGGATACAGGTCTGACGCTGGAGAATGCAACGATCGACATGCTTGGTAGCGCTGAGACGGTCACGGTCGTCAAGAACAAGACCACTATCGTCAATGGCGATGGTGACAAGGAGGCTATCGCAGATCGCGCTAACCAGATCCGTCATCAGATCGAGAATACGAAGAGCGACTACGATCGTGAGAAGCTTCAGGAGCGTCTCGCTAAGCTCTCTGGCGGTGTTGCCGTCCTCTACGTAGGTGCTGGCAGCGAGGTCGAGATGAAGGAGAAGAAGGATCGTGTCGAGGATGCGCTTAGCGCTACACGTGCTGCGATCGAAGAGGGTACTGTACCTGGTGGTGGTACCGCTTACATCCGCGCTATCTCTTCTGTTGAGAAGCTCAAGGGCGACACCGACGACGAGCGCACGGGTATCGAGATCGTCAAGCGTGCTATCGAGGAGCCACTCCGTCAGATTGTCTCTAACGCTGCTAAGGAGGGCGCCGTAGTCGTACAGTGCGTCCGTGACGGCAAGGGAGCCTTCGGATACAATGCACGCACCGACAGCTTTGAGGATCTGATGAAGCATGGTGTCATCGACCCCGCTAAGGTAACGCGTGTAGCTCTGGAGAATGCAGCTTCTATTGCTGGCATGTTCCTCACGACTGAGTGCGTCATCGCTGACATCAAGGAGGACAAGCCCGACCCCGCAGCTATGGCAGGTGCCGCAGGCATGGGCGGGATGATGTAGTCCCCCGCGAGCCTATTCGGAGACTGTTGACTTTGCAACAGTCATAAAAGAAGAGCCCTACGTATCAGACCGATACGTAGGGCTCTTCTTTTATGCGCTGAGAGATAAAGAGAAGAAGCTCCGCCGCAGATGTTTGCGACGCAGCTTCTGATGTTTTGTGGAGTAGCTATTGAGCTTTGCTACCTTCTATTCGAACGATTGAGTTGACTACGCTTTATGTACTTTCTGGCGAACTCTCGCTGTACCTGCTGGTAGTTGACTAGCTTGCGTGCGGGTATCTGCTTGCGTAGCTCTATCATAGTCTTTTCGTCTATCTCTGCTAGCTGAGACTTGAGTTGCTGCTCGCGCTCGAGGCACTTGGCTGCTTGCGCCTCAGATAGGGACCCGCTCCTCGTCTCCTCGTACTGCTTGCGTAGCTCGCGCCATAGAGGTATGCGCTTTTTGTCCGCCTCTCGCAGGGTGCGGTCTAGATAGGTAGCTTCATCGGCTGTCAGTCCTAGCTCCTGAGCGAAAAACTCTTTGCGTAGCTTGACCAGCTCCTCTCTACTGAGACAATCTGTCTCACCGCGGTTCTGCTGTGCGGTCGCTATATTGGGCAGGAGTAGTAGGGGTAGAAGTATAAATAGTATGTGGTAAGTCTTGCTTCGTGTCATGTCGTGTCTAGGCGTTGTCATCATTTAGATCTCCTCGCTAGAGAGGCCCTCCAGAGTCTCTCCTATGGCGTAGTCATCGATGAGGATGTCCACGCAGGTCTCGTATAGGTAGTCAGCATACTCGGCATCTGTGAGCGGTGTGACGCTGAGATCATAGACCGAGCTAGCGACCTCATCACTAGAGCGCAGAGGCTCCTGTGTAGATACTTGCCATACGCCCCAGAGAGCTACCACGGCTATGAGTGCAGCAGGGATAGCCGTCCACGGACGTAGTCTCACCCATAGCTTAGCTCTACGATGTGCGCTAGGTGCCACCACAGCGTCTGCCACAGGTGCCTGCTCATCGAGCGGTATCTGCGCTAGGATGCGAGTGGATAGGTCATCAAAGTACCCCTCAGGAACATGGTAATGCTCCAACCGCTCCGAGAGCGAGGGTATCTGACGGATCAAGTCTTCTGAAGGTGTAGGCATAAAACGTAACTATATAGGGTATAAGTGCGACCTCGTGGGGAGGCCTCTGCTTATACCCTATTGGATGCAGGTAGGTCTAGTAAGTTTAATTCAGATTAGAGACATACTGCTGAATCTTCTTGACAGCGTGGTGATAAGATGCCTTGAGTGCTCCCTCCGAGGTATCTGTGATGGCCGCAATATCTCGGTAGGGCATCTCGTCGAAGTAGCGCATCTCAAAGACCTGTCGCTGCTTGGGCGGGAGCTTATCGAGAGCTTGCTGTAAGATCTGCTCACCCTTGTCTCCGTCGAAGTAAGGGTCCGCCACGGCACTCTCGAGGAGATAGCTAGTCTCTTCGCTGACGGCGTACTCGTTGTCAGCGATGCGCTTCTTCTTTTTGTTGTAGTTGATCGCCTCAAAGAGGGCGATGCGATAGATCCAGGTGTAGAACTTGGCCTCGCCTCTGAATGAACCCAGATTTTGCCACGCCTTCAGAAAGGTCTCCTGTAGCACGTCGTCCGCATCATCATGCTGCCTGACGATGCGACGGATCAACCAGTAGAGCTTCTCCTGGTACATCCGCACAGACTCTGTAAAAGCGGCTGCGCGGGTCTTGGAGTTCATAATCTGCTCCTGCAGTTCATCTTCGGTCATGCTAGGTGGACACTATGGTGGTGTGTAGCGATGGCTGGGAGGAGTCTACGGTCGTTGTGTCGCACCCTTGACCAGATAGACATATACGGGGAAGTGGTCTGAGTAGCCTCCTTGCCACTGCCCGCCGACGAAGGTGCGGAGCGTGTACCCCTTGTACTGACCGCTCTGCTGGATCATAAAGGGCTGCTTGAAGATAAAGCCCATATCAGTCGTCTTGGGATCGCGGTATAGCTGCCACGTAGTAGGATTGTTGCCGATGAGCTCCCCATTGACCACGATGATGTCAAAGAGGTTCCACACGTCACGATAGGCGAGCGTGCCCATACCTTTATTATATAGTTGTAGCATCGGGGTATAGTAATCCGCAGGCTTTAGTCCATCAGGACTAGCCTGTGTGCCGAGGCCGTCACGTACACTGGGACTGATGGGGTCATCGTTGAAGTCTCCCATCATGATCACTTTGCTGCCAGGGAAGAGCGTATAGAGCGAGTCCGCAACGCTGCGCATCGTCTGAGCGGCTGCCATACGACGGTGCAGTGAGACCGCCTCACCACCACTACGTGAGGGCCAGTGACCTACGAGGACATGCACGATCTCACCATCGAGGAGCCCCGAGGCGTAGACCACATCTCTTGTCTTGATCCACGGCTCGTTAGGTATCTCCACGGCTCTCGCACCTGATGCGAAGACTTTATAGACCTCTGGCTGGTAAAGTATAGCGCAGTCTATACCACGACGGTCAGGGGAGTCGTAGTGTACGATGTCGTAGTGCTTGTCTCGTAGTGACTCCTCAGCGATGAGGTCTTCGAGGACTCCGCGATTCTCTATCTCGGCGACTCCGATGATGGCGGGGCCGTCACCTCCGATGAGCGAGATGACGTGCGACATATTGCGGAGCTTGTGCTGGTACCGCTCGGGTGTCCAGCGATTGGCTCCCTCGGGGAGAAACTCCTCGTCATTGTTTTCCTGATCGATCGTGTCAAAGAGGTTCTCCAAGTTATAGAATGCGACCGTCACCCGCTGTGGCGTGGTGCTCTGCTGTGCAGATACGATCCCAAAGGAGAGAGCTAGTAGGGCGATCAGCCAGCTCCATCTACTATATTGTGTGCTATGTGTCATAAGTCAATCGTTTCTGGTTCTAGTGTTAGACTACGCTTTTACAAAAGTACTGATAAATGTCGGATTACCCAAGGTATCGCCTATAAAGCTTTCGTTAAGGCTGTCGGTCGATAAGTATAAATAAAAAAAGAGACCCCGCAATAGGCATTGCGAGGTCTCGAATTGTTATTGAAGTGGTACCACCAGGAATCGAACCGGGGACACAAGGATTTTCAGTCCTTTGCTCTACCAACTGAGCTATGGTACCATTCTTCTTGCGTTTTGGTGATGCAAAGGTACAACAACTTTTTGAATTGACCAAACAGTAGTGCAGTCGATGTTATTTTGTATCTTTGCGAGTAGTAACATAGCACAAATAGCATGGTGGACTTGACATCACACTACGGAGGGATCGCCCTCCGCAATCCAATCATAGCTGGTAGCTCTGGTCTTACGGCCTCACTCCAGCAAGTTACGGCCATAGCACAGGCGGGTGCTGGCGCAGTCATCCTCAAGTCGCTCTTTGAGGAGCAGATAGAGGCGACAGCTCTACAGGCACAAGCAGAGGTGGAGACCTCTTATCCCGAGGGGCTTGACTACATGCTACACTACACACGCCAGCATGAGGTCGAGAAGTACTTAGACCTGATCCGTGAGGCTAAGAAGACGGTGGACATTCCTGTCATCGCCAGCATTAACTGTTACCGAGGAGGCGAGTGGGAGGCTTTTGCCAAGAGCATACAGGAGGCTGGCGCAGACGCGCTCGAGCTCAATGTGATGCGCATCGAGACAGATCCCGCACAGCGGGGTAGTGATCTAGAGAAGGAGCTGGTAGATCTAGCGATCTCGATCACCCGTACGGTGCAGATACCTGTCGTCTTCAAGATCTCTGATCGTTTTACCAATATCCTGTACCTAGCTCAGGAGCTGGTCAAGAGCGGTGTCAAGGGCTTGACCTGCTTTAACAAGAGCTGGCAGACAGACATTAATATAGACACGCTAGAGATCGTCCAGGGGCCTGTTATTTCGTCAGGGCACGAGCTGTACAATACGCTGAAGTATACGGGACTCCTCACGGGCAAGCTACCGCAGCTCGCTGTCTCCGCTTCGGGCGGTGTGATGGACTACGCTGGCATCGTCAAGAGCCTCCTCGTCGGGGCTAGCTCCGTACAGGTTGTCTCCGCACTATATCAGCACGGAGTACCCTACTTGACGAAGATGCTGGAGGAGCTCACACAGTGGATGACCCAGCATGGCTATCGATCCATAGAGGAGTTTAGAGGCAGTCTCAACGCCTCTAAGCAGTCCGACCAGGAGCTCTATATGCGCTCGCAGTTTATGCGTTACTTCAGCAGTAAAGCGTAGACCAAAGCCCATACACGTACTAACGACATATTTACTAACTCAAATATCACAGAATCTATGAACAGACTATCTATCACAGCAGGCATCGTAGCTGTAGC
Source organism: uncultured Porphyromonas sp. (assembly GCA_945875135.1). Lineage (GTDB taxonomy): Bacteria > Bacteroidota > Bacteroidia > Bacteroidales > Porphyromonadaceae > Porphyromonas. Next base: position 967 of record CAMCJO010000096.1, on the reverse strand, counting down.
TCTATCCCTATCGGGTTGTGGCGCGATAAACGAGACACTACTCGGTGCTGGCGCTGGTACAGCCGTAGGCGCTGGCCTCGGTGCTGGTATCGGTAAGGTTGCAGGTAATACGGGTGCTGGTGCAGCTATTGGTGCCGTCGTAGGCGGTGCTGCTGGTGCACTCATCGGCAATCGTATGGAGAAGCAAAAGAAGGAGCTAGAGCAGCAGCTACCCGAGGGTACGCAGGTCGAGACCGTCAATGAGGGACAGGCTATCAAGGTCGTCTTCGACAGCGGTCTACTCTTTAACACGAGCTCTAGCACGCTGAGCTCTTCTTCTCGCAACGATCTCCGCAAGTTCGCTGAGAACCTAAACAAGAACCATGACACGGTCCTAGAGATCATCGGTCACACCGATAGTTCGGGCAATGATCGTATCAACGATCCACTCTCAATGAATCGCGCTAAGAGCGTCCGTGACTTCCTCGAGGGACAAGGTGTCTCTTCTACACGTATGAAGTACGAGGGTCGTGGTAGCCACGAGCCTGTAGATACGAACGCAACGGCTGAGGGTAAGCGTAAGAATCGTCGTGTAGAGGTCTTCATCCTACCTAGCCAGAAGATGATCGAAGAGGCTAAGGCTGGTACGCTGAAGTAGTCTCACTCCCCCAAACGCATCACGCACTGCATGAGTCAGAGCGTGGTGCGTTTCTTTTTTTTATTCTCTCAGTATCATTCACAGCAAGAGCTATATGCCTCACTTCCTACAACTAGTTTCGACGGCCCTTATGATCACCTTGGCTCTGCTCTCATGCAGTGCTACCGCTGGGCAACGCTCACAGGCACCTTCGCCTGTAGAGGCCTCCTTTGAGGTAGTCGACACGACTCGCCTGAGCGAGGGTACAACTGCTGAACCCTATCCGATGGTAGAAATCCCAGCGAACATACAGGAGCCTCTACAGCGGGCAAAGTATGCGCTAGAGCACTT
>CAMCJO010000095.1 GCA_945875135.1 uncultured Porphyromonas sp. | reverse complement strand
CCCCCCCCCCCCCCCCCCCCCCCCCCCCCCCCCCCCCCCCCCCCCCCCCGGCCCCGCCCCCCCCCCCCGGCTTGCATAAGCGGGCGGAATATACTGTTTTTCGATCTAACTTTACTACGTGTGTTACTCTAGATGTGCATTATTTGTGTGGAGACACGAGTGTTTGGTTATTGCTCATGAGCGTGCGTATAGGCTCTTCGTAGCGAGCGTAAGTCTTGGCGGATGCAATCGTCTTACGGAAGCGTTCTATGCGATGGGTGTCTGTGCCTACAAAGCTATAGAGGCCACGCTCGAGGAGCTGCTGTGCGCGCTTCTTGACACGCTCTCCATACATGCCTGTGAGGCTGAAGAGGTTCAGCTGGAAGGCGCACCCTGCACCTTGCAGGCGACTGTACTCCTCATCGTCCATATAGAGGTATCGCTCAGGATGAGCCAGCATCGGGATGGCACCTGCCGAGATGACACTCTGGATGAGCCTGTAAAGGTCTAGGGGAGCACCTACAAACGAGGTCTCCACGAGGAGGTACTTACTGTCGCCTAGTGTGAGCAGAGGCTTGGCGAGGTGCGCCTCAAAGCCTTCGTCTAGCATGTGCTCAGCTCCGAGCGTGAGCGGCATCTCTAGATCTGACAGCTCAGGGAGCAGTCGCTCTATCGCTTGCCGTAGGGTGTCGCTGTCGTTGTGCGGGTAGCGTCTATAGATGTGTGGTGTGGTGATGATGCGCTGGATGCCGACCGAGTGCATAGTCTCGATCAGCTGGCGGGTCTCGTCTAGCGAGCGGCTGCCGTCATCGACCGCAGGGACGAGGTGACAGTGTATGTCTGTCATCCCCTCGAGCCAGCCGGCAGCGATGATGTCTACCTTCTTATGCTTTGTAAGCCACCACATAGTGTCTAGAGATCTACCGTAGCAATGAATTAGGTTTACTCCTTATCGTCACCTTTACCGTAGCTACCATAACTTCCGTAGCCATAGCCATAGCCATAGGAAGAGGCTCCTACACCCGCATCGTTAAGCACGATACAGAGTCCCTTGAGTCGCTTCTCACGATAGAGTTTCTCCAGCTCAGGTAGGAGACAACGTGGTAAGTGATTCTCACGCACGACCATGATGGTGATGTCTGTCAGATGACTGATGACACGGGTGTCAGCGAGATTGAGGACAGGTATCGTGTCTAGCACGATATAGTCAAAGGTCTCATCGGCATAACGCAGTAGCTCCTCAAAGCGTGGCGACATGAGTAGTTCTGTAGGATTGGGCGGTACGGGACCACTAGGCACGATGTGTAGCATCTCAGACTGGGCTGTGGAGCAGACGATCTCCTCTGGCGACATATTGCTGTCGGAGAGATAAGAGGTGAGTCCTACCTGTCCAGCTCGGTGCAAGCCCTTGGCCTTCGAGAGCGTATTCCTACGAATGTCACAGTCTATGAGCAGTACGCGACTGCCAGCTTGCGCTAAGCTCAAGGCGAGGTTGGACGAAGTAAAGGTCTTGCCCGAGCCAGGTATAGCAGATGTGACTAGGATGCGCTTGACAGGTGCATCGTGGTCAGGTGCTAAGAAGGAGATGTTGGAGCGTACGACGGTGAAAGCCTCGGAGACGAGACTGCGCCTATGACGCCCGACGATGAACATGCGAGCTGCTTGGTCTACGATCTCATCTTTCTCCTTACTACTTAGTCCTACCAGCTGGTCTTTGATCTGCTCTTCAACCTGCTTGAGATGCTTTTTGGATGACTTGTAGTGAGGTATCTCACCTAGCACGGGGATGGTGGTGTAACGCTCTATGTCTGCCTTACCTCGTATCCTATTATTGGCGATGCCTCGTATATATAATACGGCAGCTGGGATCAGCAGACCGAGCAGACCGGCAGCGAGCATGATGATCGGTACACGAGGACTGACTGGCTCGGCAGGACCTGTGGGGGCCTGGATGAGGCGAGCGTTAGACTCGGCAGCTTCTATAGAGAGTGCGTTCTGCTCCCGTACGTTGAGGAGGAAAAGGTAGAGCTCCTCCTTGATCTTCTGCTGTCGGTAGATGCTCCCCACGACGCGCTCCTGCATAGGCACGGAGGTGATGCGCCCCTTGTAGCTAGACTGCTCGGAGAGGATGCCCTGACGCTCCACCTCGAGTGTCGATATGAGGTTGTCTATGGAGGTGATGATAGAGAGCCTCTGAGCTGCGAGCTGGGTGTTAAGCTCCTGAACGAGCGGGTTCTGGCTACTAGAGTTAGCCTGTAGCTGGTCACGCTTGAGCAGTAGCTCGTTGTACTTAGCGATAGCTGCCTCGATAGCTGGAGAGGCAATGCCGACATTGGCTGGGATGAGAGACTCCATCTGATTCTTGTCCTTGAGATGCTCTCGGACAAACTGAGCGATGGAAATACTATTGTTTAGCTCGACGATCCGTGTCTTGACTTCTGAGCTGCCCTTGATGTACTCTTGCGCTTCGGCCTGTATGTCGGCAATCTGCTGCGACTGCTTGAAGTCTTCGATCTCAGCATCTACCTGCCCCAGCTCGGAGCTAATGATAGCTAGACGATCATCGACAAAGCGCTGTGTACTCTCGGCTATCTTGACCTTGTCCGAGCGCTCTAGCTCTGTGTAGACGAGGATGAGTGTGGAGAGAAAGTCCTCAGCCAGCAGTGGATTACCCGACTGTATGGTGAGCTTGATGACGGAGGCGTCCTTCTGCTGGAGAGATACTTGGAGCGCCTTCATATAGCTACGCACGACCGCATTGAAGTTGTCTTTTTGCACCTTCACTACTTCATAGTTTGGGAAGTTGCTGTAGTATGGTGTGTTCTCTACGACTATCTTGCCAACGGGCGTAGCAATGGTATCGCCTAGCGTTGCGACGATAGGTTCTTGCACCTTGCCGGTCAGCGAACTCTTGATGTCGTAGAGGATCACTTGGTTGTCTGCATCATCTTTGTCCAGCTTGACACGGAGGCTGACCTTTTCGTCTGGATCAGCATCCACAAAGCGGATAGATACGGGCGACTGCTTGTAGAGGTCTCTCTCTCGCAGCCCTGCATCGTAATGGTACTGCACATCTAGTCCGAGACGACGTACAGTCTCGCTGACGACTCGCTCGGTGCCTAAGATGATGATCTGGTTGGAGACATCATCGCTGTAGGAGTGCTTGTCTCCCGTAAACTGTGCTAGTCGCTCTATGGCAGAGTTGATCGAGGTTTCACTCTTGATCAAGAGACTCGCAGAGCGGCTATATTGATGGGGTGAGGACTTGATATAGAGAAATCCTAAAGCCAGGCAGACGAGGAACGATAGCAGTATGAAGAGCCAGTTGGCCTTGAGGATCACTAGAATATCTCGTAGGGAGAATGTACTGACCTCCTCAGAGGAGTGTATCGGCTCTTGCTGGTTAGAAGTTGTGGGGTATTCCATTCTAATAAATCGTGCTGAGTAGAAGTTAGAGCTAGAGGTGCTTATCTCTTCTGGCTAGCTATAATCGTGAAGACAAAGGTGGTCAGAGAGGTCGCTGTGCTGACCACGCTGAGCCAGGTCCCTACGTTATTATTGGGATTGATACTAGCTGTCTGCGCTTTGGCATCGTTGGGCTCCACATATACGATGTCGCCCTGACGGAGGAAGTAGCATGGAGACTCAAATATCTTGTTGCTGCGTAAGTCATGAGCCACGATGTGTCGCTCTCCGTTGATCTCTCGTATGACTAGTACGTTGTCTCTGCGCCCCTGTATGGTTAGGTCGCCCGCCATAGCGATGGCGTCTAGGATAGAGACCTGATCACTCACCATCGGGAAGCGACCCGGACGAGCCACCTCGCCTAGTACAGAGATCTGTGCGTTGAGTAGAGAGACCGTGACGGTTGCATCGTTGAGAAAGCCCTTGTCGCGGAGCTCTGTAGCGATCTTCGTGTTGAGCTCATTGCGTGTTAGCCCCTCCGCTTTGATTCGTCCTAGAGCTGGGAATGTGACGTAACCCTCATCGTCTACCATATAGCCCTGCTGGGTATTAGACGCTGAGATGCCGAACGCATTGTAGTATCCGACCATCGGAAGGTTAAAGGGATCCGAGAGCTCTCGATTTTTTGAGTTGACCGTGATGCCGAGCATATCGCCCTTGGCAATACGCAAGACGGGTACACTGTACTGGCTCTGAGAGCCTATGGAGGCATCTTGCAGGTAGACGACATCTTTGCGTGACGCGCATGAAGTCGTTATAAGGCAGAGTGCCACTACTAGAAGAGTTCCTATATGGGTTTGAGCTGAAAACTTCATTCTTAAGTAGATGTTTTGTATGATTTGCTTAGGGGGGGGGATTCCAAAAGAGACAGGGCAAAGCTACTTGTCGCTCGTTTGAAAGCACTTCTCTTCAGAGGATCTCTGTAGATTGTTTATTTTAGTAACGACAAAGATACGTATAAAAAGTGGTTCGAGAGACTCTTCTCGAGGCAGAATAAGCACTTCTTTATTTCAAGGCGTTCTGTAGGAAGTCCATAGAGTCTGCACGATGTTGTGTCATCGTCTGCGCTATAGCCTCCACATCGTAGAGCTGAGGCGAGCTGACTAGTTCGTACGCTCCCTCTTGCTGGCTCTCCAAGCCGAAGGTCTTGATAAGCGAGTCAAAGCGACTGCAGCCGCCACGATGGTTATTGACGATAGCGACAAAAGGTTTGCCAAAGATGAGCGAGAAGGCCACTCCATGGAAGGAGTCTGTCACCACGCACCGAGCGTTGAGGATCCCCTCGAGCCACGCCTCTACGGGAGGTAAGATGCACGCCTCCAGACTCTCGCCTCGTGCGGTCCAGTGTCGCCACGGCGAGAAGAGTCGGCAGGTAGTATGCTGCGCCTCTGCAACCTGCTGGGCAAGCTCCTCCTTGTGAGGTGTGTCGGTAAGCATATAGGCGAAGACCTCGCTCGAAGGCTCCACCCGCAATCCTAATAGGTCGATATACTCCTCCCTCGTGAGGAGCATCGTCGGGTCTAGCACCCACTGCGCTAAAGCACCAAACCGCTGCTCCAAAATCGGCACAGCAGAGTGCTCACGCACGGAGATCGCCACAAAGCGACTCAAGAGGTCGCTGTAAAGAGCCGTTCGCTCGGGAGCAATGTCGACCGGATCCACGCCAAAGGAGGCGGCGTAGGCGATGCGTCGCACATCGTCTGTCTCGGGGATAAAGCGAAAGAAGTAGTCGTCGAGCATCGGGACGAATGCCTGTCGCCACACCTGATCACTCCCCACGATATAAGCATGGGCGGGCTGCTGGCGGTAGTACTCCCGTAGCTTTGTGTCACTGCGGAGTGGTGGCGAGAGTGTGATGTGCTGCTCTACGAAGCGCGCTGTATGCTGCAGTACAGTACGCTCCGCCCGCTTAGACTGGTCGTAGGGTATATGCTTTAGTGCTAGGAGTCGTGACTTAGCCCATCGCCTTAGCGGAGAGCGTCGGTCGAAGGGGATGTCTAGCGTCACAGGCTCATAGCCCATCTTGCGCAAAGCCTGCTGCAATGCATACGCCTGCATGATACCGCCATAGTTGGCCCCTAGGGGGTGCGTCAGTATATGGATCCGTTTTGTCGTCATTTTGCTTAGTCTAGTTGGTCATTGGGAGCCTGTTGCCTTTTGGAGAGATGCAGATAGCCCCTGACGAGTTGTCTCTCTTCTCCTGTCAGCGAGAGTGTTAGGATCACCACGGCACACAGCCCACCGAGCAAGATCGAGGCTACCAAGAGTCCCCAGATAGAGCCTACGTAGGGAAGTAGGTGCCGATAGAGGTAAGCACCTAGTAGCATGACGATGGTCGGTGGTAAGATGGGTAGCACCACACGCTTGAGGTAGTAGCCGACGCCTAGCGCGTGATACTTGTAGGAGAGTGCCAGTCGCACCGCCAGGCACGATATAGAGACTACTATATTAATGTATACCGAGTACTCTGGAGGGGCACCCAGCCAGAAGGCGAGCATAGAGAGCGGTAGGATCATGATGATCATCCCCCCGACCAACACTTGGTAAGTGCGCACACGTCCTGTCGCTTGGATGCCTGTCATCAGCGCTCCCGAGAGGCTCTCTATGAGCATTACGATGAGCGTCAGCTGGAGCAGTAGCGAAGCATACTCAGGCGGCTTGACCAACCATAAGTGCAGCAGTAGATCAAGGTCTAGCACAAAGGGTATTACCACGCAAAGCATCAGCAGGTAGGAAATCTTAGCACTGGCGCAAATGAGCTTGTGGAGGTCGCCATACTCGGCAGCAGCGTACGACTTGATGATCTGCGGATTAGCCGCCATCTGGTAGTTATTAGAAAAGCTAATCAGCGCACTACGTACCGAGTTGACAATGCCAAAAGCGGCGTTTAGTAGTGGTCCGAAGAAGTAGTTGTAGACGATGTTGATACCCTGCGTCTGCGCCACAGCAGCTAGATTGCCAAAGAGGTTCCACCCCGAGTAGGCGAGTATCTCGCGATAGGCCGACCGGTCTCGTACCCAGCGGAAGTGTACCTGACGAAAGAGTCGTCTCGTGCTCCCCACATAGCAGAGTGCCATCACGCCGCTGACGGCAAGAAGTAGGATCGGGTAGAGGAGGAGTTGATCGCCAGCATAGCTCTTGAGGAGCAGCACGGCACCAAGCCGCAGAGCGATGTCTACGATGCTGAGCAGAGCAAAGAGATTCATCCGCTCGTGTGAGACGATGAGGCTCTGAAACGGAGTGAGCAGCATATTGACCACAAAGGTCCCCAAGGATATAAAATAGATCCACAGTGCCACCGTCATACGCTCGGGCGGTGCCACGAGGTTGTTGGGTACGTACCATAGACCGAAGGGGATGGCGATAGCGCATACGAGCAAGACCAGCAGTATCTGCACCACGATCGAGACACTGTAGATGCGCCCTATGCCTGAGAGATTGCCTCGTCCCAGCTCGTAAGAGTAGAAGCGCTGTGTCGCAGAGACCATCGCTCCATTGATAAATCCAAAGGCGGTCACCAAGCTCCCCACCACCTGGTAGATACCGAAGTCCTCCACGCCGAGTGCAGCCAGGAGTACACGGGAGATGTAGAGGGAGAGAAGGGTGACCACCGCCATGCGCACAAAGAGAAAGAGCGTATTGCGAGCGATACGCTGTGAGCGAGACGACGGCATATGTCCATCGGTAGTCTTGTCGTGTAGATCTTGTGCCATAGGATCTGCTGAGCAGTAGAGTGCGACTCGTCAGTGATAGCCACACCGATACAAAGGTAATGAAATCACACGATCAGCCACTGCCCCGCCACTTCTTCTTCAGGGCTGACACATTATATACGATGAGTTCATCTACTGCTATATGCCTCGCTTGTCGCTCATGTGTAGCTCCTGACGGAGTGATTATGAGGCGTCGACACGGGCTGGGCAAATTCAACGCTGAGTTGTTGCAATAATTTAGAGTTGGCTACGTATAGAAACGGCACTATATCGGGGAAAAGTGATTTCCACGTGGAGATTTCGAAATACCCACGTGGGGAAGGAAAATTCTCCACGTGGGCGCGAAATAAAACTTCGGAAGAATGAAATGAAACTTCGGAGGAATCAAATGAAACTTCGGAGGAATTTTTTGATATCCACGTGGAGATTTGAGATTTCCCACGTGGATATTCGAGAAAGGAGGGAAT
>CAMCJO010000094.1 GCA_945875135.1 uncultured Porphyromonas sp. | reverse complement strand
GGATTAGCTAGATCTTGTTCTGATCTCTCCATTTTGGGTACCTTTGTGGTGACGGCCGAGGCGTCGAAAAATAGGTACGCGCTTCCGTCGGCAAAATTGTTATACTCACTTTATTTATCTACTTAATCGACTATGTCACAAAGTCCACAAGATGAGTCGTACCTCTTTTTGGTACGCTCCTATGGCGTGCAGGAGCTCGCCATCCGTTACTTCCCCGATGTCTTACCCGCTAGTGCTACGCGCCACCTGACCCGCTTGATACGAGGCGATAGTGAGCTACTCGACAAGCTCACGCAGATAGGCTACAAGCCAGGCTGTCGCATCTACACCCCCGCCATGGTACACCTGATCGTGCGCTACTTAGGATTGCCGCAGCACTATATCTTTGCAGAGGAATGATCCTGTGCGGAGCCCCTATGCTCCCTGTGAGCCTAGTAGCTCCAATCACAACGCTCCACAAAATCTTCGATCGAAACGCCACAAATGTTCCGACTGAAATGCCACAAATGTTCCGATCGAAATGCCACAAACAAGATTTCAATTCGTAAGTCAAGCAGCCCAAAAGGACGAGCAATCCGTCCGTCTGGGCGAATGACTACTAGCTACTAGGAGGGCGTCCGTTCTCGAGACAGCTTACGACGTATCAGTATGACTGAGAGTGTATACGTCGTGCTGTCCTCAGAGCGGACGCCCTCCTATGCAACAGGCTCCGCGTACGTTCCTACACGGAGCTACTTGTGACTTTTGCAACAGACTCTAGAAAGTAAGCTCCGCACGATCGAGCTCTTGCCCGAGATCCCTATGCGCCATATGAGCGTAGCCGCTGCGATGAGCAGGAGCAAGCCGAAGATGATCCAGTAGGTGATGCGACCTGTGGATGGCTGCTTCGTCACGACCTCCTCTTGACGCTCGCTTTGTTGCTGTGCTACACGCTCTAGCGTAGTACGCTGCTGCGCTACGCTATCCCGCTCCTGGACGACACGTCGCCGAACACGCAGGTAGCGCATTGCTGATTGCTCAGTCCACTTCGCACCCAGTAGCGAGTCGCCCGTGAGTCGCTTCACCTCGCCCGGTGGTATGACCGTGTCCACTAGGAGCAGCTCCCACTCCTCTAGCGAGCTGTCACGATTACGCTGCGTCGCATCACGCACCGCCAGCTCACTATGCTGCTGTGACTGCTCTAGCGACTCCGCACTGGAGCGGTGTCGCCTGCTACCACAACTCACTAGGAGACTGGCGGTGAGGATGAGAGCGAGTAGTGTTGTCTTACTTAGACTGTTGCATAAAGGCGCATCGCTGCGTTGCTTTCGGGATTCGGCTTCGGTCACATACGGAGGTATGTGAGCTTCAGGCCTCACCCTCAGCGCCTTGCGCTTCATCCTCTCTGCAAAGTCTAGACAGTCCTGCAAGCAAGATTGTGAGCCTGTTGATTTTTGCAACAGTCTCTTACTGCCTCGCATGGTACTTGTACTTATAGTCTAGCCCGAGGAGAGCACCCGCGAAGGTCATCACCTCACCATAGGCAATCAGCACGGAGCTGTCGATGACCCCCAGAGGAGGAACCGTAAAGCCCGCCACAAGGAGTCCGATGCCAGAGACTGAGAGGAGTACCGCTAGGTATAGCTGCTTATGTCCTTGGGGTCTTATCGTTTGTGCCATAGGGATAGATACTCTTTGAATGCATCAAAACAAGGACACGCCTTCATCCACTCGTGCGGCTCTATGACGCCGTTGTGGTTGAGGTCGGGACTCAGGTCCCTATGTCCTACGATCCGTGCGTTAGGGTGTATAGCCACCAACGTTTGGAGTAGCTTAAGCATAGCGGCGCGTTGCTCCGGGGTACGTGTATCCCAGGGAGTGCCGTCGGGTCTCAGTCCGCCCTCGTAGCATACGCCTAGGCTACACTGGTTGTAGCCGATAGCATGCGCTCCAGGCATGGAGGGCGGTCTCATCGATTCGATCACACCAGCACGTGTAATGTAAAAGTGGTATCCCGCCATGGCAAAGCCTCTGGCGCGGTGGTCTTGATCCAGCTGCCAGGCGCTGTAAGTCATATTGCTGCGTGTAGCACTGCAGTGTATGACGATATATTTGATGTCGTTTGGTCTCATAGTAATAGTGATTTAAGAGGTTAGAGGTTAGAGATTAGAGGAGATCGGTGTCTCTAGTGTCTCTAGTGCATCTAGTGCCACTAGGATCTAACCTCTAAAATCTAACCTCTAACTTCTAGAGTCTAACTTCTATATTCCGATATTCTCTTCGTTTTGGTTAGAGCTGCCCCCCGTCTCGTTGCCAGGGGTAGGCTTGCTAGGATCAGAGCCCTCACTTGAAGGGTTGCTAGGCTTATTGGCCGGATCGGTAGATAGATCCACGGGGTCACTCTTGCGGTAGCTCGCATTGGTCATCTTGTGACGTATCTGTGCGCCAGGGACGAAGATCACCCTATTGCCGTGGATCATCTCTCGCTTAAACTCCTCGGGCTTGTCACACGACTTGCTGCGCAGGGTTGCTCTAAAGCGACCTAGATCGCCTAGATCTACGATACGTCCATTAGACAGCTCTATGGAGAGTAGCAGCGAGATCGTGTTCATAACGCTGAGCACATCGCCCACAGAGATTGCAGAGATCTGTGAGACCATCTGAGCGATGTCAGCTTGTGCGGTGACGCCGTCGTACTTAGCCTGTGCGTAGTACTTAGTCTCTAGAGAGTCTGGGGTTGCACCTTTTCGATTGATTTGCTGGATAGCATACTTGATTGCCATAGTAGATTATTTTTTTGGGGTTGATAAATTTAGTTTGCCATCCTCAGAGCCTGTCGTAGCTGCGCTAGAGATCTCCTATATATATAATAGGTGTCGTGGAGCATGCCGGCGATTGCTTCGAGATACGACTCAGTGTCGTGACCACTATCGATAGGAGCTATGTAGAGCACTGTTTTTCTCTACTGGCTGGATCTCTATGACGAGCGTGCGATAGTATCTCTGAGAAGACAATGCAAAGGTACAACACCGACCGAGGGGTGCCTGCTGTCAATGTCCCCGAGCGTACCTCTCGTGCCCTAAGAGGATCGCAAACGCTCTATAATGTATCGAGCGAAGCACACGCTCAGACGATCTGAGACTCTTGCAAAAAGTCTCGATCCGCTACCGAGGCTGAAGCGCAAGACGCTGTAACCTTTGACACAACGAACACACCAGTCGGTGCGTCCGAGCCCCTGCTTTTATACTCCATCCTCAGATAGATAGAACTAATTCACTCGAACATTGTCGTACAGCTCTACCTTACTTATCAAAGAATCTAGGGTTATATAAATTGGTGTGTTATCGTAATACTTCAAAGCTTCGGCTATATCATCTTCATGAAATCTTTCAACGGAAAACTTGATCTTTAAGTCCTCTTCATTCTCTTCAAACAATGAATATTTGGGGTACCCATTTTCATCGCTTGAGTACATGAGCAGAATAGCTGTAAAAGCATATACTAGAGAGTTTGGAGCTCGATTAAACTCTGCATCTTTATTGAATAGCGACAATGGTAAGCATCTTTCGATTTGACTAGCGACCTCTTGCAACGTAGCCCCTTTCTTCTTAATTAGGTCATATACTTCACTATGAAAAGATCTAATGTACACTAGTAGGAAAAGAGTAATAACACGATCGGTATAGTTCTCGTTGTTTACATCTATCGTAGAATATGTTAACCTAACCTGGTTCATCATTTTCTGTACTTGACGTAAACTTAAATGTGACTTCTCCGCAAAGGATACTAGTATGTTAGTAATAGTCTCTTCCCAGGTATTCATCTTATGACTTCCTTTGAAGAGAGCTTGGAAATCCAATCTTTCTAATTCCACTTTGATAAAGCTTCTATAGTCAGGACTGGGCAAGGTGTACTCTATATCTATAAATCGACGTAGATACTCCGCCGCATCAATTCTATCACTTCCATAATATCCCTTGATAGAGTTGCAAAGTTGCTCCTTGTCTATCGCGAGCACAAATACTATCTGAGGAATGGAGAACAGGTGCTTGATTCGCTCCAAAACCATTACAGCATAGTGAGGATTACATCGATCTAGTTCATCTACGATAAAGATGAGAGGTGCCTTTTCACCTAATGTAGATACGTACTCTCCTAATACCTTTTTGAACCCCTCAATGCTTTTCTTTTGGTTCTCGTAGTTCTCGATCTCCGCTTCAAATAGTTCTGCACCTCCTTTTGCTACTTCCTTAAGAATCTCTGCACATCCTTCTCCAACATGTTTTTTTAGAATGTGTTTGAGAAACTCTGGGATTGCTCTCTTTACAAGCATAGGGCCTATTTTCTGAGCCATATCTTTAACCTTAGAACCAGTTCCTTTCCCTTCCAGTTTTTTCATTTCTCCTAGTAGTCCAATGATTGGGTCTGAAATATAATCAGTTTCCCAAGCATTGAAGTAGAGCGTAGGATACCCTTCATTGTTCATCATTTGCTTAAACATCTGGATGAAAGTAGTCTTATCTGTTCCCCAAGCTCCATTTAGAGAGATTACGCAACCGTTATTATTCCCTATAGTCAAGGTCTTCAAGACCTCTGCATATTTTTGACGTCCCAGTTTACAGTTACGGAAAGGGTCTACAACTGGGATTTCTATATCTGTTGTTCGGATTTGGTACATATTACCTCGTTTTATAGTTCATATTACACCATAGGGCTAACCTTCTCCTCGATGAAGGCTATTTCGCCGGGAGTGAGGGCGTACTTCTTGTAGAGCTGACGGTCTATCTCAGCGACAGACTGACTCCAGTCAATGTCGGAGCCTGCCGTGAAGTCTTGCAGTGGCACTAGTCGCCAAGTGTCCTTAGGATTGTGCTGTGTGGCTTTCAATATACCGAGCATCGTACGGGCGAACTTGGTCTTGATATACTTCAGACACGCCTCCGCCTCGCTACGACTGTCGAATGCGCCAATGCTTAAGAAGGTTTGGGTTCCCCCGATTAGAGGTTCCCCGATTAGGGGTTCCCCGATTAGGGGTGTGGAGGGTACCTCCCCGATGGATCCCGACCCATTGCTCTTGGGGACGAACACTTTATACTTCTCTAAGTTCGGATGATCCTCTATATACTTACGCTCTATATAACGTATGCAGCGCTTTCCGTCTTCCCAACCATTTATCTCTACTCCACCATCAACAGGCTTTTCCGAAAAGAGTTCCGTCAACGAAAAGATAGATGTAGTCAAACGTCTTTCTCTTCCCCCACTTCCTATATCTTTCTTAAGCTGTGGGTGATCAGCTAAGAGTTTATCTAAGTCAAACTTGTTTTGAGGATAGATAATCTCATCCAAGAAAGCACCAGGCTGAGTCTTCATTACCCGCTCCTTGATACCTCGTAGCTCATCATGAGTCGTGTAAAATCCTATTTCACCAAACTCCGTCTTCTGATCATGATAGATAACTGCGACACCGCCCTTGATGTCTACGTTGGGGAAGACCTCTGTACTATTGGCCTTGTACAAGATGACCTTAAAGTGTGGATCGTTGAGTATCTTCTGATTCCACTCCTTAGGGGTCTTGCCTGCATTAAAGAGATAGCGAGCAGGCGTGATCAGTGTGGCTCTCCGAACTATCTGAGTACCTAAGTCTATAAAGTGCGGGTAAATCTGTTCATCACTCGTACCTTTTGTGGTGAGCTGATAAGGCGGATTGCCTATCGTGAAGTTGAGATTCATCTCCTTAAGTTGTTCCATTAGTTGGTCCTTCTTGTTAGGGTCTATAAGGTCATAGGTCGTAAAATCTGAGATGACATGGTCAGTGTCTAATCCGAGGAGACGATAGACCTTGAGGGTAAATTCGTAACTCACCGTGGAGGTGGGAAGAGCATAGACATTGCGTCCGACTGCCAGGCCAAACCTACTGACCAAAGCTCTGGTAAACTCGCCCTGCTTGGACGCTATGTCTAATATGCGTGTGTCTTGCGTGATGACACCTTTGTCTAGCGCATCGATCATCTCTAGCGCAACAGCCTGTGGCGTGACTATCTCCGATGAAGAGAGTCGTCCGAACTTCTTCATGGCCACCGCCACACGCTCACTCGGGGTCAGCGACGTGTCGCTCATCAGCGTGCTGATATTCGCAATCTTATAGTCCAGAGCTCGCAAGACAAAAGGATTGCTCTCTGTCTGTATGATCTGTAGGATAGAGGCTTGTAGCCCCACATTGCGTGCTATGCGCTTATTGTCTGCACACTGACTGATCGAAGCTATCAGCTCCTCTAGCGAGGAGACTGGAGTCTCTGTCAGAAAAGCGTAAAAGAGTATCTGCGCATAGTAAGTCGCCAACTGCTTGCCCAGCAAGCGACCTTCATCTGTCTCTGCGGAGGGTGCTAGCTGCGTAAAGGTAGCACCGCCTCCCTTAGGCGTGTCATGTGTCTCTAGCTCTAGCTCGCTCTCCTCGCCCGTGACCGCCTGTATCTCTATTCCCTTAGAGGCATCTATCGGGTTCAGTTGCGAGATGACAGAGCGCATCCGCTCGTCAGCCAGTAGCGTATAGTCTATCGGTATCTCGGTAGCCTCGTCCATCACACTGCGCTCAGCACTGTAGGAGCGTACGGCATCCATTATGTCACTAGCCTCTACACGCTGTAAGCCTTCGGCTCCGATTGTAACTATCGGCGAGTGGCGTAGCTCCGTCTCAATGCGCTCTTGAAGCTTCTTATTGCCAGCTTGATCTGTGTTGACATTGTAGATCTGCGCTCGTTGCTCCTGTAGGCGAAACATCCGCTGCGGGTCAAAGTCTACTAAAAGCGTCTGAGGCTTCATATTGTACTTGACCTGCTCCGAGGCACCCTCTGTCGTCAGCGTCCGTATGTACTGATTCTGAAGTCGGAAGATAGCCTGGTCGTACTCTTGTGGCGAGGCACAATCCTTGAGATAGAGCATCGTATCCCACTCGGGGATGGTGCTACCCGTTAGCATACGATTGACCGTTAGGGTGATACTCTTCTCGCCCTTCCTCTCGCAGTTAGCTATCTGAGCTTTGACATCTTCGGTGCTACGATATCGCTTGGGGTCATCGACACCAGCTATATTGACTATGGTATAGTCAGATAGATTGCGAAAGAGCTCTTTATGCTCCGTCAATAGTTGCTCCATGGCATCGCACGAAGCTCTGTAAGGTAAAACGAAAACGAGATGCCTACACATCTGCCCTCGCTTGATCTGCTCCAAGTCAAGGAAAGGCAATAGATGCGTATCCTCCTGCACGCCATCGATCGCCTGTAAAAACTCCAAGATCTCATCCTCGTGGACGAATAGGCGGTGCCGCCCCTCCTTATTGTCTCGCAAGATAGAGCGAGGACGAAAGAGCTCTGACAGCCCCATCTCATAGCCGTCTGCCCGCAATGTCTCCATAACACGTAGCGAACTTTCATTAGGCAGGAAGGCAAAGCGCACCATCTGAGGGAAGCCGTAGTAGGGATTGTCCCACTCTTTCACCTCATCCGAGAGTATATGCTCACGATCCCACTCTGCTTGCTCCTCGACAATGTCTGAGAACTGGTAGAAGGCGATAATATCTTCCGCCTCAAACTCACTCCCCATCAAGATACGATAAGGAGTCCCCGATAGGTGAATACGGACACGGCTACGCAGCTGCTTTAGCTCTGTACAATCCTCGTACTGCTCAGCAC
>CAMCJO010000093.1 GCA_945875135.1 uncultured Porphyromonas sp. | reverse complement strand
GTTAGTTTTTTTATGGGTGGCTTCTCCCCCAGCACCTCAAAATAGGAATTAGCCTGAGTGAGTGCTAATTTGTTTCTTTTGTGTTACATTTGTGGGCAACCTACACGATAGAGTTGACTGCACACTTAATATATAAACCAATAACCTAAACAACAGTATGAAAAGAACAATCTTCTATCTACTACTCCTGCTCCCGCTCCTGACGCTTGTCAGTTGTGATGATGATGTCAATACGCCCGTAGAGCAAAAGGTCGAGACCTTGACCATTACTCCAGATCAGGCTACTATGACCATCGGCCAGAGCCTACAGCTACAGGTGACGCAGCAGCCGAACCTCAACAAGTCAGTCACCTTCCGTAGTCTCAATGCTGAGCTGGCGACGGTCTCTGACAAGGGCGTGGTCACAGCCGTTGCCAAGGGCGAGACGACTATCCTAGCTGAGGTGGATGGTGTTTCTGCCACGTGCAAGATCACGATCCAGGAGCCAGCTCCCAAAGAGGACTTTGCCATAGAGATCCTTAGGGTGACGGCAACTAACGTCTACATTAAGGTGACGCCCAAAGATCCTGAGATGCTCTACTCTGTCAATGCTGGTACGAGAGAGAGATACGATCGCATCCTCAATAACCTACAGAATCAGCCTAATGCCAATCGTGAGTGGTGGAAGGCTGTCTCAGGCGACGAAATAGGAAGCGCGGGATACAGAGAGGCTATGGCTCGTGAGTCCTTCAAGGGGACGAGAGAGTTTGACTTAGGAGAGATCTCAGGTTCAGACTATCCTTATCCAGCAGATCATACCATCGTCGCAAGAATCTATGGTATGGATCAGGACGGCTACGAGCTGACTAAGGTCATAGAGCTCGAGCAGAAGACGAAACCTCGTACGATGCTAAACTTCACCTTTAATGTTGAGAACCTCACCCCTAGCGACTCATGGGTGTCAGCTTTGGTGCGTCCGTCAGATATGACGAAGTCTTATTTCTACGCTATACAGAGCAAGCACTATGTAGACTATTACCGCAATCCGAAGCCTGGTAACGAAGTCCTAGACGGTGTACCCGCTAAGGAGATGATGTGCTACAAGCTAGTGCAGAGCGTACACCAGATGGATCCTATGCCAGATGCTTTCAAGGTCGGTGAGCTACAGATCAATGAAGAGACTAATACTGGTCTGAGGTCAAATACAGACTACGTCTTAGTGCTATTCGGGTGGGATAAGGATCTAGGACTGACGACTGATCCTGCTTACTTCGACTTTAAGACCAAGCCTGCAGAGGGCTAGTAGTGCTGGCTACGCTAGCTATATAAGGAGTGTGACACGAGTCGACGCTCCTCACCTAGACGACGGACGCACGTGATCGGGCGTCCGTTGTCGTATCAATACGTTCTGTAGTGACACGCGTGGTCCAAATCCTTATCGCTACTCGGCCTGTGGAATTAAAGAGTGATCTGTGTACACACCATACGATACTATTTTGGTATCTTTGCAGGTGATATCACGAGAGCCTCGAGGGCTTTCGCTACATAATATAGTTTATGCTCAAAGAAATCTTATCCATTTCAGGCAAGCCAGGGCTCTTTAAGCTCCTGACACACACCAAGAATAGTATCATCGTCGAGGATTTAGAGACAAAGCGGCGCATCCCTGCATACGTCTCGGATCGTGTCGTATCTCTAGGTGACATATCTATCTACACGACTACCGAGGAGGCTCCTCTGCGGGAGATCTTGCAGACGCTACTTGACAAGTATGAGGGCAAGCCAGTAGACCTCAAAAGCCTTAGTGGCAAGGAGGCTTATTTCGATCTCTTTGCGGAGGTACTCCCTGAGTACGACCGTCAGCGTGTCCACGACAACGATATCAAGAAGATCTTTCGCTGGTACAACATCCTCGTAGAGACGGGGCATACCGACTTCTCCGAGCCTGCACCTGAGGAGGCTAGCGAGGAGGCTCCCGCTGAGGAGTAAAAGCATCTTCTGAGCCACGCTTGGCTCATCAACTCTGTCTATAACTTTACCACATAATATCATGTACAAAGAACTGAAGAACTTCCTCACCAAGGAGATCCAAGACACTAAGGATGCGGGTCTCTACAAGGAGGAGCGCATTATCATCACCCCTCAGACAGCTGCCATCAAGGTAGAGGGGGGCAAGGATGTTTTGAACTTCTGCGCTAACAACTATCTAGGTCTCTCCGACAATCCTCGCCTCATCAAGGCTGCCAAGGATATGATGGATTCGCGCGGATACGGTATGAGTAGCGTACGCTTCATCTGTGGTACGCAAGATATCCACAAGCAGCTTGAGAAGGCTATCGCACACTACTTCCACACGGAAGATGCTATCCTCTACGCTGCTTGCTTTGATGCCAATGGCGGTGTCTTCGAGCCACTTTTTGGGCCAGAGGATGCCATCATCAGTGATTCGCTAAATCACGCCTCGATCATCGATGGTGTACGTCTCTGCAAGGCTAAGCGCTATCGCTACGCTAATGCCAACATGGAGGAGCTAGAGAAGTGCCTTCAGGAGGCTCAGGAGCAGCGCTTCCGCATTATTGTCACGGACGGTGTCTTTAGTATGGATGGCAACGTAGCACCTATGGACAAGATCTGTGACCTCGCTGACAAGTATGATGCACTGGTTATGGTCGATGAGTGCCACTCGGCTGGTGTCGTCGGTAAGACGGGACGTGGTGTCGCTGAGGCTTTTGACTGCTTCGATCGTATCGATATTCATACGGGTACGCTAGGCAAGGCTTTCGGTGGTGCTATCGGTGGCTTTACGGCTGGTCCTAAGGAGATCATCGAGATACTACGTCAGCGCTCTAGACCTTACCTCTTCTCTAACTCACTGCCCCCGGCAGTGGTCGGCGCTGGCATTGAGGTCTTCAAGATGCTAGAGGAGGATGACTCGCTACATGCTAAGCTTATAGAGAATGTCAACTACTTCCGCGACAAGATGCTTGCAGCGGGCTTTGATATCAAGCCTACACAGAGTGCTATCTGTGCTGTGATGCTCTATGATGCTCCACTATCGCAGCGCTACGCTGCACGTCTCCTTGAGGAGGGGATCTATGTGACGGGCTTCTACTATCCAGTCGTACCAAAGGGCGAGGCTCGTATCCGTGTACAGCTCTCAGCAGCTCACGAGCGTGAGCACCTCGACAAGGCGATAGCTGCCTTTATCAAGATCGGTAAGGAGCTGGGTGTGATCAAGTAATCATACCGCTAAGTAAACCACAACTAACGACGGAAAGGTGACTAGACGCTATCCCATAACAGCGGGGGTGTAGCTCTAGTCACCGTTCTCTTTATATTAAGAAGCTATATATGTCTCTGCGAATAGTCGTAGATAGTTCTATACCATACATCGCAGATGGTATGCCCCTCGGAGTGGAGGTGCACTACTTGCCGAGCCGTGAGATAACGGCTCGGCAGGTAGCTGATGCCGATGCTTTGATGATCCGTAGCGTGACGCGTTGTGATCGCACCCTCCTGGAGGGGAGTGCTGTACGTCTGATCACCTCAGCGACGGCGGGCTTTGACCATATAGATACCGAGTACTGCCGTGAGGCGGGTATTCGCTGGTTCAACGCTCCTGGGTGCAACGCTGCCTCTGTGGCGCAATATGTCCTGACGGCTATCTCTCGTATCGCACTAGAGCAAGGATTGGCTCCTAAGGATATAACTCTCGGGATCATTGGCACGGGACATGCCGGCGGGCGGGTCTATCAGCGTGCCAAAGCTCTCGGCATGCGGACGCTCCTCTACGATCCGCCTCTCGTGGAGGCTTACGATGAGCATCCTGACTGGCAGAGCTATCTGGAGGAGCTGGATCGCCATGGGCTACCTCACCCTTACCTTGCCGACGAGATGCCAGCGCTACGGGATAGCTACGTAGATCTAGACACGCTCCTCTCCTCGGCTACAATGATCACCTGCCATGTGCCTCTGACGAAGGGGGGCGCACACCCTACTTATCACTTAGTTGATGACACTTTCTTGCGAAATGCTCAGCAGCGACCTTGGCTCATCAACGCTTGTCGTGGAGCTGTCGTCGACACCTCCGCGCTGGTACGCGCCATTGACGAGAAGGCGGTCTCGGGAGCCGTGATCGACTGCTGGGAGGGTGAGCCACACATAGCACAGCCGCTACTGGATCGTGTCTTCATCGGCACACCCCACATTGCGGGCTTCTCAGTGCATGGCAAGGCGCAGGGCGCTGTGCAGAGCTTGCGTCACCTGTGCGACTTCTTCGATCTTAGTGATACCCGCATAGCACTGGCGCACCCTCGTCCCTTGGCGGAGCCATACCTAGACCTTTCGGGGTGCGAACCGTGGCAGATACCTTGGCGTGCGATGATCCACACGCTTGACTTGTCCGCTATTATGAAGCGACTGGTGGCTAGTCCCGACACCTTCGAGCAGCAGCGTGTCCACTACCAGCACCCTTACGAGCCACGCGACTACACCGTACGAGGTGTCCCCGCCTCCGTTCGTCCCGCACTCACCGCGCTTGGCTTCGCAGTAGAGAGCGAGTAGGGCTGTCCTTTCTTATTGAGACTGTTGCATAAAGGCGAATCGCTGTGTTGCTTTCGATATTCGGCTTCGGTCACATACGTAGGTGTGCTCCCTTCAGACCTCACCCCTCAGCGCCTTGCGCTTCATCCTTTCTGCAAAGTCAGGACAATCTTGCAAGCAAGATTGTGAGACTGTTGACTTTTGCAACAGTCTCTTATTGGGAGCTTAGAAGAAGCGGCCGAGCGAGTTCTGGTTGATTTTCTCAGGCTCAAAGAGTGCTGTCATAGCTTGCGAGATAGCATCTCGGATCTTATCAGACTCGCTCTCTCCATACCCTTCGGCCGTAGCTACTGCTACGAGTTTATTCATATCGGCCGTAGTTAGCTGAATGGTAACTTCCACAGCATAGCCGACCAATATATTTCTCTTGTCGCCCTCGCCATAGCTTACGACCAGCGTTTTCTGCGCCTGTGCGGGGTTGATCTCAGGAACGACTATAATGCCTCTCTTAAAGAGCTGCCCAGCGATAAAGTCTCTGGGATTGACAGAGTTAAGGTTAGCTTGCGAGTAGCCACCAAATGAGCCTAACACGCTACCCGTCGGAGCAATATAGGCATACTGAAATTGAGAAAGCGGGAGGTAGGTCTTCACCTGAGGAGTATTCAGTGCACAGCCCGACAGGGTGAGCATAAAGAGTATGGCTGCAACAACGCCCCATAGCTTGGGTAAGTGAGTTTGTTTCATATCGAACGAGTCCTTTCTGCAAATATAGACAAAAAGGGAGAGTGTGCAAGGCCGTGGCATGTCTGTGAGCGTGCCGCCAGCAGGTTAGGGCTGTGTGAAGCCGTGGGGAAGTGTCTCCTGGAGGGAGATCTCCTCTGCGGAGAAGTAGCCTTTGTGGTACTTCATTTCAAAAACATCGCTCGCTGGGCAGTAGAGTGCCTCGACGACATCGTAGCGTATCGGCAAGTCGATGCGCATTCGCTGTGCGTAGCGCATGCCACCGAGCATCATCTGATGCGCTTTTGCTGCATTGACGGCGTCTAGTGGACTTGTCGCAGTGTACTCCATACGGCTCTTCACCTCGACGATCAGTAGGTGCCGACCGTCTGACGCTATGATGTCTATCTCGCAGAGCGGATCACGCCAGTTGACCTCAAGGATGCGTATCCGTCGAGAGAGGAGGTAGCGCTGAGCAGCCTTTTCGCCAGCAGCTCCAAGCTCATTAGCGAGAGCCATAAGACTGATTCCTTACGACTTATGGGCGTTCTGGTAAGTGTCTATGTGTCGCTCTTTCTTCTCGGGGATAATGTCCGCAATGGGCGTCAGCAGGCCCGTCTCCTCGACATCGCCAAACTCATCGTTGATCGCTGTGCCAAAGATGCGAATCTTCGGTGTGAGCGACATGTAAGCGTTAAAGAGCGGGGGAATGTTGATATTGTGCTTGCGGACCTCTGCCTTGAGCGTGCGGTAGTCGCTCTTGAGGTCGTTCTTGACAAAGAGACGATCTATCTCAGCTGGGTCAATATCCACCTCGACTGGTGTCATCGGGACGACCAAGTGATCTTTGTCTCCGAAGTAGATCTCCATAAACTTGAGGATCAGGTTGCGACAATACTTATTGTAAGTCTTGTACATGGTCACCTTGCCAAAGAAGTACTTGATCTCAGGGTAGATGACGGTCAAGGCTCCGAGCCCGTCCCACAGGTTGTCGAGCGTATAGATCGAAGACATGAGCCCCGCCCGTGTCGTCTGAAACTCGTGGCTTACGAATGAGCGTCCCAGCTCGATCGTGTAGGGGAGGTAGTCGCGGACGAACTCCTCGCTAAAGCTGAACATGTGCGATGTGGCCAGCGCGTCCGTCTGCTCCTGATGGCGTAGCACCGCCTCACCGAGTATGTATCGGTAGCCACCCATAACCTTTTCGAGCTCAGGGTTCCAGACGATGAGCTGTACGTAGCCATCGTCCATCAGATCATACTTATCTACATCGCACTCTAGCCCTGTGCCACCACCACCAGCACGAAAGCTCTCCTCACGCAGACGCCCCACTTCACGCATCGTGCGTGGTGCCTGCGCAGCTCGAAAGGCGTAGATCTCATTATTACTCTTATTGGTCTTACGGACGAAAAGCTCTGGTGTCAGCTCCTGTCGGATCAATTGCCGATCTATCGGCGCTATGATGGGTTGCTCTGTAGCACTCATTTGGATACTTGCTCTTTCAGTTGATATACTTGCTGCCTGATGCGTTCTACCTGCTGAGATAAGCTGCTAGGTCGTACCCCCTCAAGTGTTTCGTAGGGGATAAGCTCCCCGACGACTACAGTGAAGGAACTACCCTGTGCGGCAAACATCTCGTGTGGTAGCAATGCTGTGCCTATATTAAAGCGTATGCCTAGCGCCTTGCGCAACTGCTCAATACGGTAAAACTTCATCGAGTTGTGCCCGTGAAAGTAAAGTGGCACAATGGGTCTGTGATATTGTCGTGCTTGCTTGATAAAGCTTGGTCGCCAGAGAGGATCTTGTACCTTTCCTTTGATAAGGCGTGAGCAAAGTCCTGCTGGAAAGGTGATCACGGGCATGTCGCTCTCAAGTGCTTCGTGCATCTTCTGAATAGAGGTGCGTGCCTGAGCACCGTACTTATTGACAGGGACGAAGATGTCGGCGAGAGGCTTGAGGTTGAGTAGGAGATCGTTGACGATGTAGCGGATATCTGACTGATAGTGACTAGCTATGAGGTGTGTCAGGCAGATACCGTCTAGCCCTCCCAGCGGGTGATTGCTGATGAAGAGTGCGCGAGGATCTGCTGGCAGATGCTCGCTACCGATGAGCGTTAAGTTGATGCGAAACTCCTGAATCAAGGCATCCATAAAGTCTACCCCCTCAAGGTGTCCGTAGCGATGTAGCACATCATTGATCTCACGCTGGTGGATCAGTCGTGCCACTCCATTAGTGACGAAAGCAGGTAGTGGCTTCTTACGTCGTTTATTAAGGATGGTCGCTATGTCGACCTGTTGTGGATGAAAGCTCTCTTCAGGCATAGATTGCATAAGATTTACTGCAAATGTACGATTTATGGCGCACATAGAAAGCTATCCCCAGGGCTGACGCATTATAAATGAAAAGCAGATTTCGGTGTTGAAGGGAGAA
>CAMCJO010000092.1 GCA_945875135.1 uncultured Porphyromonas sp. | reverse complement strand
AGCTACCGAGCCGCGCCCCCACAAAGACGAAGAAAGCGTCAGCCCCGCTCGTGCGAGACTGACGCTTTGTGCTGTGTTAGTGCTGTATTCGTTAGATCATGTCGGTGACCTCCCAGGCGAAGGCTCGTAAACCTTGCTTCGGATTGTCTAGGTCGATCTGATGCAGAGCCGCGAGGAGTCGCTCGGCTCGCTCAGCGTCCGTGATAACCATCATAGCGCCATTGGTCGTCGGCCAGGCGTGGCTACCGAGATGCGGTTCGCCCGTTGCAGAGCCACGTCCGTAGACTTCGCTCCACTCGGTATAGCCCTTGGCATTGTGCTGCTCGAGGGCGCGCAGGACGAGCCCATGCAGGGCACTGTTGTAGACGATGAAGATTGCCTTTTGTCTATTCATAGCTTAGTGGTGGTTTTTGAGACTTTTCTTGCGGCGACGCCTTATCTGACGACGAGAGACCAGCGCATAGACACAGGGGATCAGGAGGAGCGTGACCAGCGTCGAGATGGTCAGACCGAAGGCTACCGTGACACCCATCGGTTGCCACATCTCGCTACCCTGTCCGATGCCAATAGCCATCGGGATCATACCGAAGACGGTCGTGAGCGTCGTCATCAGCACGGGACGCAGACGCGACGCTCCCGCATGGAGCAGCGCAGTGCGTACGGACATGCCACGCTCACGATTGAGTATGGTGTAGTCGATCAGGACGATACCATTCTTCACCACGATACCGACGAGCATGATCGCTCCGATGAAGGCAATGACGCTCAAGGGGACACCCGTCACGAGCAAGCCGATGATAACGCCCGTAAAGGCAAAGGGTACGGAAAACATAATGACAAATGGGGAGGTCAAGCTCTCAAACTCCGCAGCCATCACGATGAAGACTAGGAAGACAATGAGCAGCAGGAGCGTCCCTAAGTCTGCAAAAGCCTCTTGTTGCTGCTCGAAAGCTCCTGTTATCTCGTAGCTCACGCCCTCGGGCATATCCATCCCGTCGAGCGTCTTCTGAGCCGTGCGGACGAGATCTGAGAGGGCTGCCTTGGGCGCTGGTGTGAGTGCAATAGTGACAACACGAGAGCGGTCTTTCTGGTAAATGGCAGGGGGCGCAAAGTGCTCCACGACTTTGCCCAGTTCGCCTAGTCGTACGCTCGTTCCCTGTGAGGTGCGTACCAGTGTCTGAGCGACGTCGTCTAGACTGCGTCTGAACTCAGGTGCCAGGCGCACACGGATCTCATACTCCTGCCCATCCTCACGATAGAAGGAGGCGGTGGCTCCGTAGATGCTGTTGCGCAGATAGCTCGCTACCATACTATTGGTCAAGCCATGCTCGGCGAGTCGCTGCGGGTCGAAGATGACCTGGTACTCAGGCATAAACTCGTCGCGATTGCTCAGTGCCTGAGCACAAGCTGGCGACTTCCTAATCTCTGCCATAAACGCTTTGGAGATCTGATCGGTGACGGCAAAGTCGTGTCCGTAGATATCGACATTGACAGTGCTTTGCTGTCCCCCGCCACCTGACTGAGCAGAGACATTGTACTGCTTGATACCAGGCGTGGCACTCAGATCACGACGCATCTCGGCAGCAACCTCCTTAGAGGAACGCTTTCGCTCGGAGGCATCGACCAGCTTGATATTGAAGGAGAGAAGATTATCCGCATTGTCCTGAGCTAGCGTCGAGGCTCCAGACTGAAAAGCGTCAGCTTGGCCCGTGGAGAACTGCAGCATCTCTATCTCGGGGTACTTCTTGTGCCACTCCTCGGTGAGGCGATGCCCCTCAGCGAGCGGGCGGTCTATGGTAGTGCCTACAGGGTAGTACGCCTTGACAAATATATAGCCACCATCGCCCTGCGGCATGAACTCGGTCTTAACCAGCGAGCCGAGCGTGAGCGATAGTGCGAAGATGCTTAAGGACAAGCCTACCGTGAGCCACTTGTGTCGTAGTACCCAGGCAAGCGTGCGCTGATAGAAGACCGTCAGTCGCTGGATGAAGTCGTTGAAGGGGCGTAGGATCTTTTGGGATACCCTTCCCTCCTTGCGCTGACGATTGGCTTGCAGCATGTGGGCACAGAGCGTAGGTGTCAGGGCGAGTGCACAGATGGTTGAGACGATCATCACGATACTAACGATCCAGCCGAGCTGACGGAAGAGTAGTCCCGCCATGCCCTGCATCATCACCATCGGGAGGAAGACGGCCAGCATCGTCAGCGTAGAGGCGATGACTGAGAGTGCCACCTCGTTGGTCGCATGGACGGCAGCCTGCTTGGGATAGCTTCCCCGCTCGATGTGGTTGGTAATGTTTTCCAGCACCACGATCGCATCGTCCACCACCATACCGATGGCTATGGAGAGCGAACTGAGCGAGATGATGTTGAGCGAGTTGCCCGTCAGCAGTAGGTATATGAAGGCCGAGAGCAGCGATATCGGGATCGTCAGTACGATGATAAAGGTGGCGCGCCATCGGCCCAGGAAGAGTAGCACGATGAGCATCACGACGCAGAAGGTAATGCCAATCGTCGAGCTCAGACTATTGATCGAGCGCACGATGAAGTCGCTCTGATCCATAATCACCTCGATCTTGATGTCCGTGGGGAGGTTCTTAACAATCTGTGGGAGTGCCTTGAGGACACGCTTATTCACCTGAACCGTGTTGGCACCCGACTGCTTCATCAGCATGAGCATCGCGCCCCTCTGGTTGTCCACATAGGCGAGCGTTTGCTGCTCAGGATCGCCATCTACGACGCTCGCCACGTCTCGCAGATAGATGGTCCGGCCAGCGAAGCTCGTTATGGGTAGCTCCTCTAACTGCTTCGGATCAACGATCTCACCGATAGCTCGGAGGGAGATTTTACTCGTTTCTAGGTTCATCGACCCAGCCGAGATGTTGCGGTTTGCGACCGCAATGAGGTTGCTCACATCACTGACCGTGATGCCGTAGCTCTCGAGCTTGTGCGGGTCGCAGTAGACGTTGATCTGTCGTTGTCTAGCACCTAGTAGGTTGACGCCCCCCACCCCGTCAATGCGTCCTAGAGGGGTTATCAACTGATCATTTAGGATTTTGTAGAGCGACTTGGAGCTAGCGTCCGACTTGATCGAGAGCATGAGGATAGGCAGATCATCCATGCCAAACTTGATAATGTTTGGCGTGCCAGCTCCGTCGGGGAGCGCCTCCGCGATAGCACTGATCTTGTCGCGGGTATCGTTGATCGCATTCTCTATATCCAGTCCCTCTCGGAGCTCCAGCGTGACGACAGAGACATTCTCTTTGCTTTGCGAGGTAATGTGCTTGACTCCGTTGATACCGTTGAGGACGTTTTGGATGGGCTTGGTAACGTTGTTTTCCACCTCTTCAGGAGCGGCTCCCGAGTAAGAGGTGACGATCATGACCCGATTGATCTGCATCTCGGGCAGAAGGTCTATCGGCAGGCGTGTCAAGGCAAAAAGGCCCAAGACGACCACCCCGACGAAAATCATGATCGTGGTGACAGGACGACGTACGGCTGATTGATAAAGACTCATAAGCTAAAGGCGAGGATCTGTGTGTGGGAGAGATTACTTCTGAGCCTGCGAAATCTGTACAGGCATCTGATCGGACAGGATGCTGGCTCCAGTCGTGACTACGACATCGCCTGAGGAGACACCCTCACTGATCGCTGTGTACTTGCCGACGGTACGCTCTACGACAACTACCTGCCGATGGGCGATGCCGTCTCGTACGATGTAGACACACTGCTCAGCACTGCCTATCTGCTTGACGATGCTCTCTGTGGGGACTACCGTGTACTCCTTGTCGCCTAGATTGATCGAGACACGAGCGTACTGTCCTGGCACCAGCTTGCGCTCAGGATTGGTCGCCTCGACTTCCATCGTAAAGGTGTGAGTCTGTGGATTGATCGTCGGATACTTCAGCGAAATCTTACCTGCAAAAGTTTCGTCAGGCAGGGACTCCGAAGTAATCGTCACCGGCATTCCTTTGGTCATCTGCCCGTAGTAACGCTCCGAGGGATTGATCCGTAGCACCACTGGGATGATCTGCTCCACAACGAGCAGAGGCATCTGCGGCGACATCATATCGCCCGCATCGTAGTTGCGCGCTGTGACCACCCCTGAGATAGGGCTACGAAGCTGTGTATTCTCCCTTATATTATTGTAGCTCGTCTGAGCCAGCGTAAGAGCTCGTTGCGTTGCCTCCCACTCCGACTGGGAGATACCGCCTATCTTGTATAGTTCGTCTATACGAGCCAGTGCGCTCTTGCGCTCCTCGAGCTGCAGACGCGCCTGCTCCAGCTGGCTGTGGTCCATCTCAGCGAGGAGCTGCCCACGAGATACCTGCTGCCCCACCTCTACATAGATGCGCTTGATGCGGGAGGCCATCTGCGGAGCTATCTGATTAGTCACCTTAGCCTCGACCGTGCTGGTGTACTCTTGTAGGTCTGGGAGTGTCTGCACCGAGACGGTCGCCACCTCTACATGCTTGATGTCTGTCGAGTCGATCGTGTGCGAAAAGGTCGTCTTGCCCTCCTTGCTCGCCGACTGACAACTGGTAAGAGAGACGAGTGCTAGGCTCAGTGCTATCGGAGCAAGTGTACGTATAGAGAGAAACATAGGATATTGTTTTTGACTTAATAGGATATATGGCGTTAGAAGTATCGTGTCATTCGTTTGATCGAGTTGAGACGCTCCTCGTAATCATTGCTTGGATCGGAGGAGATCGGTGTCTCGGGGGCTATGAGCTGCTCTATCTCCACACCCGCTATGAGGTAGTCGTAGAGTGCTTGTGTCTGGTTGAGACGTGCTTGTAGTAGTGCCAGCTCGGCATCGTTCACCTCTAGGAGCGTGCCCATGCCCTTGTCGTACATACGCTGTGCGATGGTATAGCCCCGCTCGGCTGTCGCCTGTATCTGTGTCGCTGTGCTGTACTGCTCCTGCGCCTTACGTGCTTTGTCTCGCTGGCTCTGCATACCGAGCGTGAGTGACCGCTCAGCATCTTGTCGCTGGAGCTTCAAGAGTAAAGCCCGCCCCTTAGCCTGTCGCGTCGTGTAGTAGTTCTTCAGCCCTGTGAAGAGTGGAAATTGAAACTGTAGGCTCACGACTGAAAAGGGAACCCAGAGACGACTCTTAGAGAGGTCAAAGTCGTTTGACGAGAAGTTGTAATTGTAGTTTGCACCCAACGAAATCGAAGGCACCCAGCTCAGCTTGGAGAGCTTGATACTCTCGTCAGCTATCTGCTGCTGTAGATCTAGTGCTCGCAAGGTTGGATTGGTCGTAAGCCATAGCGAGTCGGTCGTTGGGACCTGTGCGATGAGTCTCTGGCTCTCGGCTTGGTAGTCCTCGAGGTGCCCCACCAGTCGCAGACCTGTGTGAGGGTCTAGTCCTAGGAGTACCGCCAACTGCATATAGGCTAGGTCAACGCCCTGCTCTGCTTGCAGTACTGAGGGCTTGATATTGGCGTATTGTACCTCAGCGCGCATCTTGTCGTACTCCGCCACGAGCCCCGCTTCGTACCGTTGCGTGACGCGCTCGAGGTTCAGCTCCGCATTGCGCATGCTCTGCTGCAATGTCTCGCAAGACTCCTGAGCTAGGAGCACCGTGTAGAAGGCTTTCTTGATCTGCCCGACCAACTCCTGACGAGACTGCGTAGCCTGCTGTAGTGCCAGGTCAACCTGCGTGCGATTGATCTGCAGTGCCTTCCAGAGCGTCGCATTGACGAGTGGCATACCAGCTTGTAGTCCCAGCTGTATATTGTGCGTACGTCCCACCTCAATACCATCTTCCATACCTGGTATAGCGCCCATACCGGGCATGCCGTCGAAGTAGATGCGCTGCTTCTTGAGCGTGTAGCCGTAGTTGCCCGAGAGCGACAGCTGCGGGTAGAGAGCACTCTGCGCCTCCCGCTCGGCATACATTTGGTTGACCAGAGCCACGTCCTTGCCCAGCACCATGGGGCTCTGCTCCAGCCCGAGAGCGATGCTCTCGTCTAGTGTCAGCACGAGTGTATCCGGTTGCTGCGCCGAGAGCGTCAGCGTAAGCAAGAATAAGTACGGCAGCATCACATAGCGCCACCCAGAGATGAGATGTATCTGTTGTCTCATATATAATAAGGTGTATAGCGACCCCCCTTTCAGAGCTAGAACGCCCGAGTCGGGTCCTTCAAGAATACCAACTTAGAGACGAATAGGACTTTTTCGTTTAATCCAGCAACGACCTTTCGATGCTTCCGTATGAAACGCCAACCGCCACATGGATATTTCAGCCTGCTTCCGACCAACAAACATACTTGAGACGAGGAAGTATTTGGTTTGTCAAAAAATTGTCGTACCTTTGTAGTCGCAATCAACCAAGCAATGGTTCGTTGGCCGAGTGGTTAGGCAACGGTCTGCAAAACCGTGTACGGCGGTTCAAATCCGCCACGAACCTCTACGATAAAATAGATTTCATTTCTTTGTAAAAGGTCCCTCTACAAGTGATTTGTGGAGGGATTTCTTTTTTCATGAGGTTAGGATCAGAAGCTTACGTGCACGCTCTCCCATAGTCGTAGCGAGCAGATAGTAGGTATCGCTCTCATCGGTCTTGAGCGTCTGCTTGAGCTGCTGAGCAGTCAGAGGGAAGTGCCGAGACATGATGGTCAGTGCTGGATAGCGCTGGCGGAGAGCCTGTAGCTCCTTACCTCTCAGGGTCGACTTGCTGTAGTCGATCTCCTCTATGAGCTTATAACTCTTATAGAGCGGACTGGGAGAGGCCTTTGCTGAGGTGTAGATGTGACTATTGGGACCGAGTAAGGTGAGCGACTGCTCCTCAGCGATGAGGTGAAAGGCACCGCTCTTCATCAGGAGTGGCTGCGGGATGTGTATATACACCTCAACCTTAGTCGCATAAGCTGTACGCACTGACGACAACCTGTGGTACGGGAAGCTCCAACGGCTCACCTGCCCCAGGCGATCCACGACAGCTAGATAAATCTCTGGATCACTCTCTTGTCGCTGCATAGAGACTGCAACCAGTAGCTCCTTGACCTCATCCTGCACCTGTACTATATGTACGGCACAGACCTGCGGGAGCTGCTCTAATATCCACTGTATATCTAGCATCGGCGACAACTTGAGGAGCAGTCGTCCTTGATAGCCCAGCTCCTGTAGCCGACTCATAATCTGTAGCGGTGATGGACTATACTCATCCATACTAATGAGACGGCGATTAGGGTCCTCCATATCTCGGCGAGCCGGATCTGCATAGACGAGTGTCACACCCTCGAGTGTAGCACGCTCCATCGCTGCCAGTGCATCCCCGCAGTGTACCGTGACAGGGCCCTGCGGCAAGACCTTGTGCAGATTGTAGGTCAAGGCATCTGCCATCGTCTGGTCTATCTCGTAGATGACGCTCAGCTCGGATACAGAGGCCATCGCTATTGCGTCGATGCCTAGGCCGCCGGTCATGTCTAGGATATGCTCCTGAGGTGCTATCAATTGCTGCTTGTAGCGAGCTGTCAGTTCGCTACTACTCTGCTCGAAGTTGACGCGATGTGGTATATACCCACCGCTCTCGGCAAAGCGTGGCATCTTACGCTGCATCTTAGGTAGCAGAGCGACCTGTAGCGCGATCTGTCGCTTGATCTCAGGCTCCAGCTCACTCCGCTCGAAGAGTATCCTATCAGGCGATCTGTCGGCCCACTGCCTACTCAGAGCCACTACTTGCTCCATCTGTTGTTGTGATAGCATATTGACTTGATGGTCTTATGGCGCAAAGTTAAGACAACGCCCCCTTACGAGCAAAATGCCTCCGCCCTGACTGGGGAAATTCAGCGCCAGCAAGCTACAATAATTTAGAGCCGACTACATATCGAAACGGAGCTGTGTCGGGGAAAAGTGATTTCCACGTGGATATTTCGAAATGCCCACGTGGGA
>CAMCJO010000091.1 GCA_945875135.1 uncultured Porphyromonas sp. | reverse complement strand
TCCCAGCGAACATACAGGAGCCTCTACAGCGGGCAAAGTATGCGCTAGAGCACTTTTTCGATCGCTGGCCTGCAGAGACGCTGGATCAGCGCGTTGATCCAGTAGCTATGGAGCAGGGACTGGTAGACTACCTCTCTATCTATGGTAGTATGCCCGCAGGAAGTGTCTCGCAAGAGGATCTACTCCGCCCGCTCAAGGTGATGCGTGGCAAAGCTCTGAGTGAGGCTCTACGGCTCTACACCAAGTATCTCTACGAGAGCGCCTCTCCGCTGAAGAACCATACGCTCTATATCCAAGCTCTCCAGTGGGCCATCTCAGCACCACAGGTAGAGTATGTGGACCAAGTGGTCTATAAGGATATGCTGTCACTCGTGTCGCAAAATCAAGTCGGCACGCCCGCCTCAGACTTCGCCATAACCCTAGCGCAGCCCGCAGCAGAGGGATACACCTTTACCGATACAACGCTCTACACACTACGGGACAAGCCCAAGGTGGTCATCTTCTACACCCCAGGGTGTGATCGCTGTACGCATCTGCTAGAGGAAGTGTCTCACGATCAGATCTTGCAGCGCGCCACCGAGAGAGGTAAGGCAGAGATCCTCTACGTCTCGCTCGTCTATGAGCGTAGCGAGTGGGAGAGAGGCCTTGCGGATCTCCCAACTTTTGGTACGCCCGCTTTCAATGGCGATCTGCGTCTCCTCGATGAGTCGCTCTACGATCTAGCTGTCACGCCAATAATATACGTCATCTCGCCTGATGGTGTCGTACTGCAACGAGATACATCGCTTGCTGAGGTCAGACGCTACGTTTCTACACTTTAACCTATTACGCTATGAAGGGTATCATACTCGCCGGCGGTACGGGCAGCAGGCTCTACCCCCTGACCAAATCTGTCAGCAAGCAACTACTGCCTGTCTATGACAAGCCGATGATCTACTATCCGCTCTCTACGCTCATGCTAGCTGGCATACGCGAGATCTTGATCATCAGCACACCGCAAGACTTGCCGAGCTTCGAGCGTCTCCTAGGCGATGGCTCCGCTTATGGCATTGAGCTGACTTACGCTGAGCAGCCTCGTCCCGAGGGCTTGGCGCAAGCCTTCATCATAGGTCGTGAGTTCATCGGCTCAGACGATGTCTGTATGGTACTCGGTGATAATCTCTTTCATGGGGCAAGCTTTGCGGCACAGCTGGCAGCCGCTCGCGACAACGTCACCCAGCGTCGACTCGCTACCATCTTCGGCTATCCTGTCTCTGACCCGACACGCTATGGAGTCGTTTGCCTAGATGCCAATGGCAAGCCTATAGATATAGAGGAGAAACCCAAGCATCCCAAGAGCAATCTAGCGGTCGTGGGCCTTTACTTCTACCCGAATGATGTGGTTCAAGTGGCGCAAAGCATCACCCCCTCAGAGCGTGGGGAGCTAGAGATCACAGCGGTCAATGACTACTACCTGCAGCAGCAGCAGCTCTCAGTCATCTCGCTCGGACGTGGCTTCGCATGGCTCGACACAGGCACTCATGAGGCTCTCATGGAGGCGACCAACTATGTCAGCGTCATCCAGAAGCGTCAGGGACTGGTGATCGCTTGCCTTGAGGAGATCGCTCTACGTCAGGGCTGGATCACGATGGAGCAACTACAAGAAGCGGCCGATCAGCAGCGAGGCAGCACCTACGGCCAGTACCTCGCCAGTATCAAAGCATAGCGATAGCAAAAGAGCTTGTCTTAATCCTCTGCTTGTGCCGAGGAGAACCGAGTAAGGGGGCTGATGCCCCCTTTTTTCGTAACTTTGACCTGTCAATTAGACTACACGCCTAACAACTATGATGGACTCTATCAAGCAAATCTACAAGATCGGTCACGGGCCGAGCAGTAGTCACACTATAGCTCCTATGCGAGCCTCCGAGATGTTTCTCACTCAAATCAAGGATTTGCCCGTGGATCGTATCGAGGTCACGCTCTATGGTAGCCTCGCGGCTACTGGCAAGGGGCACATGACCGACCAAGCCATACTCTCCGTACTCAATCCCGTTTATCCCACGACCATCCTCTGGGAGCCTCGTGTGGAACTCACGTTTCACCCCAATGGGATGAAGTTTGTCGCTTTTGATAAGGAGGGGCAGGAGATCAAAGAATTCAAAGTCTACAGCATCGGTGGCGGAACGCTCGCCAACGAAACCTTCAACGAGCAGGTCACCACGCCTGTCTACGAACTCTCCACGATGGCCGACATCATGGATCACCTCGACAAGCGCGGGCTCTCCTACTGGGAGTACGTGGAGCGCTGTGAGGGTCCCGACATCTGGGACTACCTCGCTAAGGTATGGGAGGTGATGAAGCAGAGTGTGCATGAGGGCTTGGCTGCCGAAGGTGTACTGCCGGGTGGTCTGCGCCTGCGTCGCAAAGCGGCCGACACACTGGTCAAGTCTCTGAGCTACAAGGATAGCGTCCGGACTCGTGGTATGGTCTACTCATACGCTCTGGCCGTCAGCGAGCAGAATGCTGCCGGTGGACGTGTCGTCACAGCTCCTACCTGCGGTTCGTGCGGTGTGATGCCTGCGGTACTCCTATATCTACAGGAGACGCGTAGCTTCCGTGATGAGCGTATCCTACGCGCCTTAGCTACGGCTGGACTCTTTGCCAATGTGGTGCGTACCAACGCCTCCATCAGTGGTGCTGAGGTGGGCTGTCAGGGCGAGGTGGGTGTCGCTTGCGCGATGGCTGCTGCGGCCGCTAGTCAGCTCTTCGGCGGTACGTTGCACCAGATCGAGTATGCGGCCGAGATGGGCTTGGAGCACCACCTCGGGCTTACCTGCGATCCAGTCTGCGGACTGGTACAGATCCCCTGTATCGAGCGCAATGCCTTTGCCGCTAGCCGTGCGCTGGATGCGAATACCTATGCCAACTTCACCGATGGTCGCCACCGTGTGAGCTTTGATCAGGTGGTCGCAGCCATGCACCAGACGGGTAAGGATCTGCCGAGCCTCTACAAAGAGACGGCCGAGGGTGGACTCGCTATCCTCCACGAGAAGTATGGTGGCAAGATCCTTATCGAGGACTAAGCCAGCTCACACGCTGATCTGATGAATAAACAGAAGCATAC
Organism: uncultured Porphyromonas sp.; assembly: GCA_945875135.1. GTDB lineage: Bacteria > Bacteroidota > Bacteroidia > Bacteroidales > Porphyromonadaceae > Porphyromonas. The sequence continues at coordinate 4,900 of CAMCJO010000091.1, read as the reverse complement.
CGACCCGCGTACCCGTAGTATCTATCGGGTCACGTTGGTGGGTGCTTTGGTCAACGTAGTGCTCACGCTCCTCAAGCTCGTCGTGGGCTTCGTGGGGCATAGTGCTGCTTTGATTGCAGATGCTGTACACTCGCTCTCGGACTTCTGTACCGACATCATCGTGACGCTCTTTGTGGGCATCGCGGGCAAGCCGAGAGATACTAAGTATCGCTACGGATATGGCAAGTATGAGTCGATAGCTACGCTGATCATAGCCACCGTGCTGATGGGCATCGGCATCTCCATGCTGCTCAAGAGTGGAGAGGCGATCTATCTCTTCTTTGCCTCTGGGGTAGTCCCTAAGAAACCTTCGCTCTGGCCCGCTATCATCGCTTTTATCTCTGTTCTATCGAAGGAGTGGCTCTTTCGCTACACCAAGAGTGTCGCTGAGCGGGTGCGTAGTAACACGGTGCTGGCCAATGCGTGGCACCATCGCACGGACGCTTACTCCTCTATCGCTGTCCTCGTGGGCGTTTTGGGGGCAGCCTTGCTGGGCAATCAGTGGGCGATCCTCGACCAAGTGGCCTGTGCAGGCGTCAGTCTCTTCATCGTCTGGGCGGGTGCGCAGCTTATCTCGACCCCGTGGCGGGAGCTCACCGAGCACAGTCTCTCTGAGGAGGAGCAGCAGACGATCCTGGAGATCATCGAGGCTGAGTACCCGGGACATCATCCGCACAATCTCAACACCCGTAGCTTAGGCTCTGCCGTCGCTATCGAGGTAGACATCTACCTGCCTGACGAGACGCCTGTCATTCTTGCTCACGAGCGGGCTACCCACATAGAGAACAAGCTCAAGGAGCACTACGGCGAGCGCACCCACGTGGTAGTGCATGTGGAGCCGATCGCGATGATGAATACAGATCATGAATAGCCAAAGCTTAGAACTAAGTCAAACTATGAAAGCAACCATTCGGATAGTCAATGCGCACTTCTACTCCTATATAGGAGCTCTCCCCGAGGAGCAAGTGCTGGGCAATAGATACATCGTCAACCTCACCGCTACTTACGATGCGACCCAGGCAGTCGCAAGCGACGATGTCGCTGATGCCGTGAGCTACGCTGATCTCTACGACGTGATAGCGGACAAGGTCGGCCACGCGCGGGACAACCTCCTCGAGTATGTCGCTGGGCAGATACTCACCGAGATTCTAGCCAACTACCAGTTGGTCGACAGCTGCGAGATAACGATCCAAAAGGCTATCCCGCCCATCGCTGGCGTCATCGAAGCTGCCAGCGTCACGCTCGCTGCTAGCCGTGAAGACAACCAATAACTCGAGTCTCTCCACAGATCGCTACACGTTGGTACGCTGAGCGAGCTACTTGTGGAATTAGCAAACTTTAAGTTTCCCAAAAAGTTTCCAACGCTGGAAACTTTCTTTTCCTCCCTTGGAAACTTCCAGTTCCTCCGTTGGAACTAAAAAGTTCCAAGAGGGGAACCAATTTTGGAACTCGTATGTACAACAAGTTCAGCATGATACGAATAGTGAAGACGTCGTCATATAGGGACGCACGCTTGTGTCTAGCGAGAGAACGTCCGTTGTGTCAAAGAGATAGGAGTAACTCGTTGTAGGGGCGGACCTGCGTGTCCGCCCACAGGTCATACTGTGCTTCAACGAGAACGGGCGGACACGCTGGTTCGCCCCTACAAATCGTTACTCGTCTCGTTTTGACACGACGGACGTGTTTAGTTGACGATGATGCTGACGAGCGGGTAGGCGCGCTTGCGGTCGGGGTGGCGTAGCTCCACGAGGAGGATGGCGCGTGTCGTGAGTGTCGCGGGCAAGAGTTCGGTGAGGCTCTGCCGCTCTACGATGGCTCGGCAGAGGGTCTCGGTACTGGCGTGGTCATACTGCGCTAGCCGATAACCCGCCGCAGCGTATAGCGTGGCTGTGCAGCGAGTCTCACCATCTGAGATCTCTTGGAGCACCAGTCGGGCGAGTTGCGGTAGCGACAGGCGCATGCGCCGCTTCGGCAGATCGAGACTTTCGTCAGAGGTGGCGGTGCGTCCGTAGACACTGTTTTGCCGCCCCGGTGTACCGTAGTTAGCCCACGCCTCAGCAGCCGTCCAGTTGCTCAAGTCTTGCGACTGCTTGTCTGGGATGATGCGCTCCTGAGCTACGCCTTTGACCTTTTGCAGAGCCTTGGGAAAGGTCTTGATGTCGTAGTAAACCTCCTCAACGATGCTGTCGTTTGCCAAGTGCACGAGCCGTATCGCGCACTCGCTATCTGGGAGCTGAGGCATCTCGGGGAAGAGGAGCAAGCTGTCGGGCTTGGCGTAGTAGAGACGCTCGAGCGGATGCGTGCTGGGTGTGAGCGCGAGGTAGCCCCGTGGGGGGATGCCACCCGTGGGGTGGGGCGGGAGCGGATAGACCTTGGAGGGGTGCCCCGAGCGCACGATAACCAGCCCGAGGTGGTCCGTATTGACCGTGGTGTCGTTGGGGTTATAGAGCTCGATGTACTCAGAGCCGTCGACAGTAGGACGCGCCATAATCTCGGTGATGTAGAGCGGCAGGGGAGCTGCGCGGTGGGTCGAGTCACTGGGCGAACCGCCTCCTGCAGGCTGTATGCTGTTGCGCTGCCCTGGGGTAGCGAAGTGCGCCTGCGGGGTGGCTGCACCCCAATACTCGTGGCTCTTGTCGCCCGTGGGGGAGAAGTATCGCTCGAGGGCTACGCCACGCTGACTGCGTAGTTTACCGAGAAGGGCGGGGTCGTAGCGAAAGGTCTCCACAACCGTTGAGTCGGCATGGCGGAGCAACTCGATGGTGAAGCCTTTGTTGGCAAGCTGTGGCAATGTCTTGCTCTGAGTCAGACTATCGCGCGGTGCCTCATAGAAGGCGGTGATGCCCTCTACCGAAGTGGTGAAGGCGTGATACCCTCCCGCTGGGATCGGGCAGGGACGACTGCTCAGCGGATACCAGGTGGTCACCTTGCCCTGTCGCCACACACCGACAGAGTAACCACTAGCATCGAGCGCTTGACCGGTGGGGTTGTGCAGCTCGATATACTCAGAGGCACCCGAGAGGGGGTTGGCCATAAACTCGCTAAAGGTGAGTGCCAAGCTATCTGGACGAGGCTGTGGCTGGTCATACTCGACGGCTATCCAGTAGATTGCATTCTCGACACGCTTGGCGCTGGCGGTACGCACCCCACGAAAGGAGAGCGCATACTCACCCTCTGGGATCGCCGCTTCACTTCTTATATAGATGCTTTTGCCCTCGGCAGAGGTGGTGAGCTTGCCCCACGAGGGAACCACCGCGATGATCGCCTCCGAGAGGTCGGCCGGCTCGGCGCAGAGCATCTCGACCGTGTGCGGATCTCTCTGACGAAACTCTTGGTAAAATTGGCTCGCTGGGATCACGTTATGCTCACGAGTCAACTCCTCAGGAGAGACTATTGCGGGGTAAACGTCGAGAAACTCTAGCGAACTGTGCTGCGCCCGAGTCTTGCTGTACTCGCAAGCGAAGAGGAACGTAGTGCTCTTGTAGTTGCTTGGCGCAGCGGGCGTGCTGCCTGCGCTCCCCACAAACTTGTAGAGGTCGGTCGCGCGGTGCCGCACCCACATCGACCAGCGCGCCTCAGCTGTCGGATCATACTGGATGACAAAGTCAACGACCCCGCCATCTTCGTGGATCTCGTCAAAGTAAGGGTACTCGATTAGCTTTTGAAATGAGATTTGCTTGATGCGCCCATTACCTTCTAAAGCGACATTGCTCTCTGCCAGGAAGAGAGCCTGCTTGTTGTCCATCTTGAGCACCACATAGTTGAAGGTGCCGTCAGCTAGAGCCTCGTAGCAGTAGAGGAGGAGCTTCACATTGTTGCCCTTGGTCGGGGTGTAGTCGAGTTGCACCTTGCCCTGCCAGGTCATCTGCTTGCTGAGGGACACTCTTGCCTTGATGTAGGCGTAGTTGGTTGTGCTACTAGGCTTGCTGTCGTTGAGTTGTAGCCCCCTGATGGGATCGCAGCGAAACTTGTCGAGCGTTCCCTGCCACACGGAGGGTGAGAGCGAGACGCTATCGGCAAAGTGCGCCTGCCACTGTCCCACGGCGGGCCAAGTGCTGAGCAATCCTAAGATGAGTGCGAACCAGGAGCAGCGAAGGCGCATAGCTTCTCTCTCTTAGCTAGTTACCTGGTGTAATGCCGTCACGCTTGAGCATTGCGGTGAGTGTGGGTTTGCGCCCTCGGAAGCGCACATAGAGCTCCATCGGGTCAAGCTCGTCACCCCGCTCCAAGATCTGATGCCGGAAGTCGGCAGCGACCGTCGGAGAGAAGATGCCCTCCTCGCTAAATCGCTCGAAAGCGTCTGTGGCGAGCATCTCGCTCCACTTATATCCATAGTAGCCGGCGGCGTAGCCTCCCGCGAAGATGTGGCTGAAGGCGGTGGCGACGATATGCTTCGGGTGCTGCGGGTCAAGCTCCCTGTCTCGCAGGATGGTGCCTCGGAGGGTTTCACGCTCGTAGGTGTAGAGGTCGTCGGGCAGGCTCTCGCCCTCGGCTAAAGTGTGGTAAGCCATATCCAGCTTGCCAAAGATAACCTGTCTGATGGTGCTGTAACCGACGGGGTACTGGGTCGCCTGGATCGCTTTGTGGAGAAGCTTAGCGGGGAGCGGTTCGCCTGTCTGGTAGTGCTTAGAGAGCAGCTCGGTGACCACCTCGGGCTGGAGAAGATAGTTTTCCATAAACTGGCTCGGTAGCTCCACAAAGTCACGCTCCACATTGGTCCCCGACATAGAGCTATAGCGCGTCTGCGTGAGCAAACCGTGGAGCGAGTGTCCGAACTCGTGGAGGAGCGTGTGCACCTCCGAGAGCGTGAGCATAGCCTCCTTGCCCGCTGTCGGCGGGGTGAAGTTCATCACGAGGAGGA
>CAMCJO010000090.1 GCA_945875135.1 uncultured Porphyromonas sp. | reverse complement strand
GAGACGGACGCTCAGATTGAGCGTCCCTACAGATCGGGGTTACAGCGTTTGATGAGTGGAATTGTCGTGCTGACGTAGCTTGTGTAGGGGCGGACCTACGGTGGGAGCCCCCACCCCGCCGAGCGGTTCACCCGAAGAGAAGTCGACCGAGCTTGCGAAACGAGAAAAAACTTCGCTTTTTACTTGCATATGAACTTAGAAAGCAGCGGGTTACTTGTCTTATCTAGTAGCCGATTTGTGAAATCTAGAGCGTTAGAGAGGGCGCTGCTCGTGAGCTTTGCGGGGCGGGGATGGTCGAGAGGTGGCGTAAGTAAAGTAATTTGTATAACTTTGCGACATCGGTCAGCTCCTGCTACACTCGCTGCTCTCTAGTTAGAGGTGATGAGATGTGGGGCGGGTTGCCGTGGAGCGTGTCGCACGAAGTGGTGACGCGTCTCGCTGTGAGGCTACTACGGATGTGGTGGTTCTCACGAATGTGTAACGCAGAAAAATGGTAGTATGTCACATCTTCTAAGGTAGGGGAGTGGCGCAGTATGATGTCGGATTTGGTGTCGCCTTTTAAGGCCTTTCTCAAGCAGCACGGCTATCAGTTGACTTCTGAGCGAGTGGAGATCGCTCAGGTGGTCAGTCTGCAGCGTCGTATCTTTACGACAGAGGAGCTGATGGCTCAGCTGAAGGAGGGGGGCTATCGCCAGAGCCGTGGTACGGTCTATAGTACGGTGCGTCTGCTGGCTGAGGCGGGGCTGATCGTGCAGCTCCCGCAGGCGAGCGAAGCGCACTATCTGACCAGTGAGCAGGCTAGTCTCTATGCTGTCTGTCGCTGTCGCTGCTGTGGTGCTGAGGTGCTCTATAGACAGCCTCGACGTCTCAAGGCACTACGTCATACTACGCCGCATCGGTATCGTCTGGCACAGCCTCTGCTGATCTTCTACGGACTATGCCAACGCTGCGAGCGTGAGACTGCTAAAACGAATAATAAGAGGTCGGCGACTCGGTCGGGAGAACTACAACAAGCCTCCTCAAGCCGCTGATCGATAGAGATATATTAAGACATGAACAAGAAAAAGGTAGACGTCCTACTCGGACTACAATGGGGCGATGAGGGCAAAGGCAAGGTCGTTGACGTCCTAACCCCAGGCTATCAGATGGTAGCACGCTTTCAAGGAGGTCCTAATGCGGGGCATACACTGGAGTTTGAGGGACAGCGCTACGTATTGCGTTCGATCCCCTCAGGTATCTTCCAGGGCAACAAGCTTAACATGATCGGCAATGGTGTCGTACTCGACCCCGTCCTACTACGTGAGGAGGCTGAGCAGCTGGCTCAGAGTGGCCACGACATTAAGAAGCGACTAGTCATATCCCGCAAGGCACACCTGATCCTCCCGACGCATCGTCTGCTAGATGCTGCTCAGGAACTCTCTAAGGGTGCTGCTAAGATTGGTACCACAGGCAAGGGCATAGGGCCCTGCTATACCGACAAGGTGGCTCGCACGGGCCTACGCATCGGTGACATAGAGCGAGACTTTGAGACCCGCTACAAAGCTGTGCGGGATCGTCACGTGGATCTATTGCAGAAGATGGGTGCTGACCTATCCAAGCTGTCTGAGATGGAGGAGGCTTTTTACCAAGCCATTGAGTACCTCAAGGGCTACCAGTTTGTAGATAGTGAGATCCTCATCAACGAAGCACTCGAGGAGGGGCTGAACGTCCTTGCTGAGGGTGCGCAGGGCTCGCTACTGGATGTGGACTTTGGTACTTACCCCTTTGTGACCAGTAGTAACACGGTAAGTGCTGGCTGCTGTATCGGTCTCGGCATCTCGCCCAAGGCGATAGGTCGCGTCTACGGTATCTTCAAGGCATACTGTACACGTGTCGGGTCAGGACCTTTCCCCACAGAGCTACAAGATGAGGTGGGGCACCTGATGGCAGATCGTGGACATGAGTTTGGCGCGGTGACGGGTCGTCCTCGTCGCTGTGGCTGGATAGACCTTGTAGCGCTGCGCTACACGATCATGCTCAGCGGTGTGACGCATCTGATCATGATGAAGAGTGATGTGCTAGATACGCTCCCGACGATCAAGGCTTGTGTCGCCTACCGCATAGGAGATAAGGAGTACAAGAACATGCCGTACTCACTCGAGGCGAACATAGAGCCTATCTACCAGGAGCTACCAGGCTGGCAGACGCCACTAGACGGCTGCCGCTCGGAGCAAGAGCTACCAGACGCTTTCCGTCACTATGTGGCCTTCCTAGAGGCGCAACTACGAGTACCTATCTCGATCATATCTGTAGGGCCTGACCGCTCACAGACCATCATGCGCAAGCTCAACAATGAACTATAAAGAAACGGTAGACTATCTCTACAAAGCGACCCCTTGCTACCAAAACCAAGGGGGCGACGCCTATAAGCCTGGCCTAGAGCGCATGCAGCAGATGTGCGAGGCGATAGGCAATCCACAGCGATACATTCGCACTATCCATGTGGGTGGTACCAATGGTAAGGGATCGACCACCTCGCTCATAGCCTCCGTGCTGACAGCTGCAGGCTATAAGGTGGGGCTCTTTACCTCGCCACACCTAGTGGACTTTCGGGAGCGCATACGGATCAATGGCGAGATGATCTCCGAGGAGGAGGTGGTCTCCTTTGTCGAGCGGACCCGTCCGCTGATTGAGTCTGTCGGTCCCTCATTCTTTGAGTACACGACCTTGATGGCGTTTGAGCATTTCCACACCCATGAGGTGGACTACGCTGTCATCGAGGTAGGGCTAGGAGGACGGCTAGACAGTACCAATGTGATACAGCCTAAGCTCTCGATCATAACCAACATTAGTCTGGATCATACGCAATATCTCGGCAATACGCTCGAGGCGATTGCCAGCGAGAAGGCGGGCATCATCAAGGAGGGCGTCCAGGCTGTCATTGGCAATGCGGGAGGCTCTGTGCGTGAGCTCTTTGAGCGGGTAGCTGATGAGCGACATGCGCCGATCACCTTCTGCGAGGACGAGCACACGATCAAGCAATACGATGAGCTGCACCCAGGTATGCGGCTAGACACCGTCGACTATGGACTCCTAGAGACACCGCTCTCGGGCGATGCGCAGTTGGAAAATGTGCATACCGTCCTAACCGCACTACGCATCCTAAACGACAAAGTGCTCGACACACCACTCACTCATGAGGAGGTGGCGCGAGGCTTTGCTGAGCTGTACAAGCTCTCGGGACTGCGTGGTCGCTGGGAGACGATCTCGACAGATCCGCGCATCGTCTGCGATACAGCGCACAACCCCGCAGGTATAGCTGTCGTAGCGCACCAACTCGAAGAGGAGTCCTATGATCACCTATATATAATAGTAGGTATGAGTGCCGACAAGGATATAGATACCAACTTGGCTCTCTTGCCTTCGTCAGCTCGCTACTACTTCTGTACGACAGCGTCACAGCGTACGCTACCCGCCGAGGAGCTGCAGCAACGTGCTGAGGCTATCGGCCTCAGGGGTAGAGCTTATCCCTCGGTAGAGGAGGCTCTGCGAGAGGTCGTGGCACTTGCTAATGCAGGCGACTTGATCTTCGTCGGTGGTAGCAACTTCATCGTTGCCGAGCTACTCAAGAGCTATCCCACGATACAAAAAGAGCGTCCATCCCATCAATGAGGGCTAGACGCTCTACCTATAACTACGCATCAACAAACTAAACATACTACATAACGTAATGACTGAATCTACACAACTAAAGACCCTGCGAGACAACGCAGGGATGAGATGGCTAGCACTGGCACTAGTCGCGCTCACGATGTTCTTTGCCTACATGTTTGTAGACATCCTCTCACCTATCAAGACGATGGTTGAGTCAGAGCTTAACTGGAGCTCTACCGTCTTCGGGACCTATGGAGGTAGTGAGTTCTTTATCAATGTATTCTTCTTCTTCCTCATCTTCGCAGGTATCATCCTAGACAAGATGGGGGTGCGCTTTACCTTCCTCCTATCAGGCTCTCTGATGGTGATCGGTGCTTTGATCAAGCTGTACGCACTGAGTCCCGCATTTAACGCAGGGGGCTTCGGGTATGACTTCTTCAACAGCTTCTGGCCCGCTATGCCAGCCTCTGCAAAGCTAGCTTGTGTCGGTTTTGCACTCTTCGGATGCGGTACAGAGATGGGCGGTGTGACGGTCTCTCGATCCATCGTCAAGTGGTTTGAGGGCAAGGAGATGGCTCTAGCTATGGGTATCGAGATGGCTGTGGCTCGTCTGGGTGTCTTTGCTGTTTTTTGGCTCTCCCCGATGATCGCTGAGCAGTATGGTACTGTACGTGCTTCCGTCTTCTTTGGTACTTGTCTCCTTGTCGTAGCTCTACTTCTTTATGTGGTCTACTTCTTTATGGATAAGAAGCTCGATCAGCAGCTAGAAGCAGCACATGCAGCTGTAGCACAAGAAGAGGAAGAGCCCTTTAAGTTTAGAGACCTCGGACATGTCTTTGGCAACTCGATGTTTTGGATCGTTGCGATCCTCTGCGTGCTCTACTACTCAGCTATCTTCCCCTTCCAGAAGTTTGCTACTGAGATGCTTGTGAGCAACGTGGGCTTTGAGTCAGATATAGCCGCTAAGATCTTTAGTCTCTTCCCCGTAGGAGCTATGGTTATAACCCCAATCTTGGGCTTCTATCTAGATGCTCGTGGTAAGGGTGCGACGATGCTGATAATCGGAGCTATCCTGATGATTGTCTGCCATGGTACGTTTGCTTTCTTCCCCTTCAGCACAGTCTCTCACGGACTCGCAGCTACCATCGCTATCGTAGCAATCGTAGTACTAGGTATCTCCTTCTCGCTGGTTCCTGCAGCTCTATGGCCCTCTGTACCTAAGATCATCCCAGGTAAGGTGCTAGGCTCTGCTTACTCAGCTATCTTCTGGATTCAGAACATCGGTCTCATGTCTGTGCCTATGCTCATTGGTGCCATCCTCGATGCAAACAACCAGAACGTAGCTCCAGGACAGCCTAAGGACTACTTCCAGGCTATGCTTGTCTTTACCGCATTTGGTGTTGTAGCTCTCATCACGGCTATACTCCTTAAGGCAGCTGACAAGAAGAAGGGCTACGGCCTTGAGTTGCCGAACATTAAGAAGTAACTTATCCGTCGGGGAGGGGGTTCTTTTGGCGTGTGGCATTGCTCCTTTTAGGGCAGACTTAACTGGGTGATGTAGGCTACTCGCAAAAATCTTCGTACATTTGTGCCGAGAGAGCTAGCTATACGTGATAGCACACTCCAAAAGAACTACCACTCTACCGAAGAAATAAGATAACTCGCTATATGGAAATCAAGAAATCACCCCACGCAGACCTAAGAAGGACGACACCCTTATCGTTGGCTATGGGATTGGTCTTAGCTCTAGGTATCCTTTATACCGCTCTAGAGTGGACCTCTACAAAGGACGATAGTGCAGACGAGATGACCTCGCTCAATATCGCCGACATGGAGGATGCGCTCATCATCAACGAGCAGCAAGAAGAGCAGCCCGAGCCCGAACCAGAGGCTCCACAGGAGGTCGTAGAGGTAGCACTACCTGAGGAGTTTAAGGTAGTGGACGATAGCAAGGAGGTTGCTAAGATTTCAATTGTCTCTGTAGACCAGGATCGTGAGCTACCACCGCCACCCGTTATCGTACAGCCTGTACAGACAGTCGAGGAGCCTGAGGATCAGATCTTCGAGATCGTCGAGAACCCGGCAGTACCCCCCATGGGTGATATACCCTCAATGCTTAAGTGGATCGCTAATCATATCGAGTACCCACAGAGCGCTCTAGACAACAACATCCAGGGTAAGGTCGTGCTCCGCTTCGTCGTGGAGAAGGACGGATCTATCGGAGATGTGATTGTAGCACGCAAGGTAGACCCCGCACTAGACAAAGAGGCTATCCGTGTGCTTAAGTCTATGCCTAAGTGGACGCCAGGTAAGCAACGTGGTAAGCCTGTACGCTCTTACTTTACACTGCCTGTTGCCTTCGTGCTAGGCTAATGCAAAAGGCGTGAAGCCCTTTCTGTAATAACACAACGCGCTATCGGATGATATAGGTGTCTCCCTACGTTGTTGACCCAACCTGCTACCAAGTAGCTCTAGTAGGTAGACGGTTATATCACCCCTTAGCTCCGTATCACAGGAAGTCTCTACACCTCATACTAACCAAGGAATGTCTCACACAGTAGAAGCCAAAGATCTAGGGGCTTATCGTCAGATAGTGCAGGATACACTGCAGCGTCTGAAGCTAGATAAGCGCACTCCTCAAGCTCTTTACGCTCCGATACGATACACGTTGGAGCAAGAGGGTGCTAAGCGCGTGCGTCCTGTCTTGGCTCTCTTGATGCAGGCGTACTTACGTCCCGAGGCACCCTTGGCAGCATCGCCTATAGTAGCTCTAGAGGTCTTTCATAACTTCACGCTACTACATGACGATGTGATGGACAATTCTTCCGTACGGCGCGGCAAGCCCTCGGTCTATGCTAAGTATGGACTGACACCCGCTATCCTCTCGGGAGATGCTATGCTCATTCTAGCTTATCAGATGCTGACAGAGGGTGTCTCTGCTGAGATGCTCCCTGATCTGATACAAGACTTCAATAAGATGGCTACGCTCATCATGGAGGGTCAGCAACTAGACCTGGAGTATGAGCAGCTAGACTATGTCTCTAAGGAGCAATACCTAGAGATGATCGGCTACAAGACAGCGATCTTGATAGCCACGGCAACGCGCTTTGGAGCTATCCTCTCCAAGGGGAGTGCTGCAGAGCTCGAGTCCTCTTACGCTTTTGGGTGGAACCTCGGGTTAGCCTTCCAGCTTCAAGATGACTACTTAGATCTATACGGAGATAGTGAGACCTTTGGCAAGCCTCTCGGAGGGGATATCCTAGAGGGCAAAAAGACTATTCTCCATACACTCGCCTATGCTACTGCTTCATCCGCTCAGCGACAAGCACTCACAGAGGCGATGCGTAGATCTAACGAGCAGGCTGAAGAGAAGATCTCAGCAGTCAAGGCTCTATATGACGAGATGGACGTAGCTACACAAGTGCAGGCACTCGTGCGAGACTACTTAGCAGAGGCGCAGAGTGCGCTAAAGGCTTTGGAGTCAGCTTGTGGTAGAGAGGCTACGCAGTTGCGCGCTTTTGTAACCAAAATAGCGGAGCGCAATACTTAAACGCGCAGTCCTTAGCGAAGGACTGGCAACTTTGTAGCGAAAGGGAGAGCTTCCCTTTGGTTAGATCGAAGAGGTAGGACAGAGATATGCTGATAGATACCCACACGCATATATATGGTGTCGAGTATGACGCAGATAGAGAGGCTGTCATCTCGGCAGCTTGTCAGGCGGGGGTAGACTATATGGTTATGCCCAATGTAGATCTCACGTCACTCCCTCTACTAGTCGAGACCCACCGCACCTATCCTGATCGTACAGCGATGGCGCTAGGGCTGCACCCCACCTCGGTGGAGGCAGACTACGCCGAGCAGCTACGTCAGCTACGCCAATACATAGCTCAGTCTAGTGAGGCAATAGTAGCGATAGGGGAGATCGGCCTAGACTTCTACTGGGATCGTACCTACGTCGACGAGCAGCAGAGAGCTCTTATCGAGCAGGTTGGATGGGCTACAGAGCTAGACCTACCGGTGATACTGCATGTACGATCAGCACTGGACGAGACGATCGATCTCCTGACCTCTCACTTCGCTCCCGAGCAGCTCCGAGGAGTCTTTCACTGCTTCGAAGGCGAGGAGACACAGCTGCAGCGCATATTGGATCACTTGCCACTGATGATGATAGGGATCAATGGCAATGTAACCTATAAGCGGTCTCGCACCGCTCAATTGCTGTCTCAGATACCTCTAGACAAGATGCTTCTAGAGACAGACGCACCCTATTTGGCCCCTATTCCCCAGCGGGGGAAGCGCAATGAGCCAGCATATTTAGTTCATACAGCTAGCTATGTCGCAGATCAACTAGGCATCTCTCTAGAGAGCTTGGCAGAGCATACGACAAGCAACGCTATACGTCTCTTTTCGTTAGACTTAGTCGCGTAGCTTATGATCGTAACAGATCACAAAGCCTCCCGAATTAGGTTGTGAAAAGCGAGATCAG